>CAZSOP010000035.1:0-15733 GCA_964608385.1 uncultured Cytophagia bacterium | reverse complement strand
TAACACTTCTCTGTCCAGAACGTGGTGACCATAGGGCGGATAGGGCTGGCCCCCCCCCCCCATACACCCACCCGGACACGCCATTAATTCGACGAGATGAAAGGTTTTTTTGCCGGATTTGACCTTGTCCAGAATTTCCTTGGCATGCGTTAAGCCGTTTGCCACTGCAACATTGAGCTCCCTTTCCCCGATCTTGATACTTGCTTCGCGCAGTCCTTCGATTTTGCGGACCCCGGTAAAATCGAGGTTGTCGAGCGGCTCGCCGGTCAGATTTTCTGCAGCGGTTCGCAATGCTGCCTCCATCACCCCACCGGTGGTTCCGAATATATCGGCAGCACCACTTGAAAAACCAAGCGGTGTATCAAAATCCTCATCCGGCAAACTGGTAATATCGATACCATATGCCTTGATCATCCAGATGAGTTCCCGCGTCGTCAGGACAGCATCGGTGTATGGAGTATCAAAATCGGTTCGGTGCTCCGGCCGCTCTGCTTCGAATTTCTTCGCCACACATGGCATGATGGCAACCATATAAATTTTTTCAGGATCTATCTTTTGTTTCTCCGCATAATAGGTTTTCAACAAGGTCGAAACAATTGACATGGGCGACTTGCAACTGGAGGCATAGGGAATCATCTCCGGATAAAAATGTTCAAGAAATTTTATCCATCCGGAAGAACATGAGGTCAGCAGGGGAAGATTTTCATTCTTTTCCAGACGCAGCACCAACTCGTGGGCTTCTTCCACAATGGTCATATCAGCGCCGAAATTGGTGTCGAATACAGCATCAAATCCCAAACGCCGAAGCGCAGTGACCGTCTGGCCGGTCATGGCCGTACCCGGCGGCTGATTGAATCCCTCCCCGATGGCAGCCCGAATGGACGGAGCGATCTGCGCCACCACATGTTTATCGGGATTCGCAAGAGCCTCCCATACCTGATCGGTAGAGGGATTCTCCAGAAACGAAGCAACCGGACAGACATTTACGCATTGCCCGCAGGCAATACAAACCGAATCAGTCATCGACCCTTCATATGCCGGGGCAACAACCGTATTAAATCCCCGGTAAAGCTGGCTGAGATTAAAAACGCCCTGTACTTCAGCGCAAACCCGAACACAGCGCCGGCATAAAATGCATTTTTCCGCATCACGAATGACAGAGGGACTCGATCTCTCTATATCGTGTCGCTTGCGGCGCCCTTCGAACAACCGTTCCCGGACACCGAGGCTGTAAGCGAGATTCTGCAATTCGCAGTTGCCGTCGCGTTCGCAGAGTTGACACTCGCGTGGATGATTGTCCAGAATCAACTCGACCAGGTCACGACGGGCCTGGCGGATTTCCGGGGAATTGGTTTGAATTTTCATCCCCTCTGAAACCCGGGTGGCACAGGAAGCCGCAAAGGTACGCCTTCCCTCTACCTTGACACTACAAACGCGGCAAGCGCCTTCAAGGGAAAGATCGGGATGAAAACATAAACTCGGTATCTTTATGCCCAACTGCGCAGCTGCCTGCATAATGGTGATATCAGGAGCAACAGCGATGTCTTTATCATCAATGGTTATATTGACTTTTTTCATATCTATACTTCCTACGTGGTGTGTGGTTATTAAATTCTGTCTATGGCGTCAAATTTGCAGGCGTTAAAGCACTCTCCGCATTTTATGCAGGCATCCTGGTCGATAACGTGTGGTTTACGCTTTTCTCCGTAAATGCAGGATACGGGACAACGCCTGGCGCACAGCGTACATCCTACACATTTATCCGCAATGATTTTATAGGTGATCAGGTTGCCACAGCGATGAGCGGGACATTTTTTTTCGCGTACATGCATTTCAAATTCTTCACGAAAATTGTGCAAAGCGCTAAGCACCGGGTTGGGCGCCGTCTGACCCAGACCGCATAAAGAGGTATTCTGCAGCAACCGTCCCAAACGCTCCAGTTTGTCCAGATCGTCCATGCTTCCATCGCCATTGGTAATGCGCTCGAGGATTTCAAGCATGCGTACGGTTCCCTCGCGACAGGGAACGCACTTGCCGCAGGATTCATCCTGGGTGAATTCGAGAAAAAACTTTGCGGTTGAAACCATGCAATCGCTATCGTCGAGAACGATCATTCCCCCGGAGCCCATAATCGAGCCGATTTCGGCCAGAGATTCATAATCGACCGGGGTGTCGATTAAATCCGCCGGAATGCATCCACCCGATGGCCCGCCGGTCTGGACGGCTTTAAGCTCATGCCCTTCGTCCACCCCCCCGCCGATATCATAAATAATTGCCCGTAAGGTCGTGCCCATGGGCACTTCGACCAACCCGGTATTTTTGACCTTGCCGGCGAGAGCAAAGACCTTGGTTCCCCGGCTTTTTTTCGTACCGATTCGGGAAAACCAGTCCGCGCCGTAAAGCATAATCGTCGGCACATTGGCCCAGGTTTCCACATTGTTGATCACCGTGGGATGACCCCATAAACCCGACTCGGTCGGATAGGGTGGCCTAATCCTCGGCTGACCGCGCAGACCTTCGATAGAGTACATCAGCGCCGTCTCCTCGCCACAGACAAAGGCCCCGGCGCCGAGCCGGATTTCAATATCAAAATCAAAACCCGAATTCATGATATTTTTACCGAGCAGGCGATTTTCCCGCGCTTTTTGCAGCGCTTTTTCAAGACGTTCAATCGCCAGAGGATACTCTGCGCGAAGATAGACAAAGCCCTTTTTGGCTCCAATTGCGCAGGCACCAATGGTCATGCCCTCTATAATAATAAACGGATCTCCTTCAAGGGCACTGCGATCCATAAAGGCGCCCGGATCGCCTTCGTCGGCATTGCAGATGACATATTTTACCGGATCGTCGGTGTGGTTTAGGGCGTTTTGCCACTTGAGGCCGGTCGGATAACCGCCGCCGCCACGGCCGCGCAAACCCGATTTGCTGATTTCATCGATGATAAATTTGCCATCGTTGCGGTCAAGAGCTTTCGCCAATGCCTCATATCCCTTATTGTGCACATAATCGGTGAGGCTTTCCGGATCGATCAGTCCGCTATTGCGCAAAGTCAAACGGGTCTGTTTATTGAAAAAAGCGACATCACCATAATGAGAGAAAAACTGCTCGGTGATAAAATCGGTTTTGGTGAGGTATTTATCGAGAACCTTGTTCTCCTTAAAATGAGAATCGACGATTTCTCCCAGCTCCACCTCATTGGAAAACCGATAGAGCACTTTTTCCGGAAAAACCATCATCACATGTTGATGTCCGACCTCTTCTTTGGCACAAAGCCCAAAACAACCACCACCAAAGATACGAACACTATCCGGGTCGATCCCCCTTTTTTTTATAGTCTGTCTTAAAAGCGACGCAACATCGAGATGGTTATCGGGATTGCATCGTGGTGAGGAACAGAGGGTGACCACATAATCGTACTGTTTTTCCGTTTTCTTGTCCAGAACCCACCTGGGCACCGGTCTGCCGCCGATGACGTGTTCATGGAATATAGTCTGTACCTTATCCAGTGTTACTTTTTCATACTTGATCGGGATTTCTCCCGGTATCAAAACCCCGACAATCGGTTCACGGGCACAACGTCCGGTACAGCCGGTTTGCTTTAACAGAATATCATCACGGCCGGAAGCCCGAATGAGCTTTTGAAACTCTTCAAACACCTGATCCGAACCGGCAGCCTTTTCACAGCTCGCCGAGCCGACATGGACGAATATTTTATCCTGTATTCCAGATTGTTCCCGCCGTTTTTCCATGTATTGCAAAAGTGCATCGTAGAACTCTAGCGCCTTACCCATGTATTTTCCTCAATTTGAAATGGATTTAACGAGGTCGATTTCTATTAAATGATAATAAGCGGTGGCCTTACATGTTATGAACTGTTTATCCCCCCGGATAAAGGAATATAAAACCATAGCTTTAAAATAGAAAAAAATCCGCAGAGTTGCAAATCTTTTTCCCCTGATGATCATCCCGCTCGGATAGTATAACGGTGGCACCGGACTTGAGGAAGAAAATTATTATCAAGTATATTTTGTATTGATTTTTTTAGTGGATATAATATAGAATTAAAGCATTTTAACAATACCGCGATTATAAAGCTCTTGCAAAAGCCCCAACACATCTTCTTCAAGGGTATCGCGGGTTGCATCAAAACGGGTCAGTAACATCTCAACAATATTCTCCAAAGTGTTCTTGCCATCGAGATACTGCCAAATCATCTGAGCGGTTGCATTGAGTGAATAGAGCTCTTCATTCAGATCACCGATACCCGAAGCCAGGGGAATGATCAACATCTCATCCTCAATCTTTCTGGCAACGATGTCTTCAGACGGCATAAACAAGCTTTGAAGAGTAAATTGATTGTTCATGATTATATTCTTTGCAATAGAAATAAAACAGAGCTTTTCAAACCTGAAAATTGCTGCTCAACGTTTTGGCCAAAATTTTTCCCTCAGTTGTGCACGAGGCTGCGGCAACGCAGCCTCGTGCAGAAAGAGCCGATAGGGCCGGTCTATTCGCCAAATCCCTTTTCTGTTATCGTATCTACCGATAACACGCCGGCCCATTAAACATTTCATAACACAGTGCTGCCCGGATTTGAAAACAAAGACACGGGGATAAAGATGAGAGGGCAATACCAACTGAAACAGACCTGTGTTTGCCATAGCCCGATAGAGTCGATGCAGCAACCGTATAAGGGGCCGACTGATAGAGCGCCTGATTCGGCAATAGTATCCTATCAGTACACCGGCTGTGCTGCCATAAATGCGCCGCCGCCGTAAATCCTTTTGTGCCCATACCACCTGTCCGAGAATGTCGGTTGGTTGTAAAAGATACGGATCTGTACGCGTATTATTATCACCGCGGGTGCGGATGCCTTGATCATCAACCCGAATGACGCGATGCACAATAGGCCGCCCGTTTTCCATTGCCTTGAAGCAGATGACATCTCCGCATTTGACGGGACGGGTTTTATAGGGCTGAAGTTCGAGCAAATCCGGTTCGCGCAGAATCGGATTCATACTGGGACCGGTGTAAACAACATGGTACATATTACTGTCAGACCCTTTCTGAATCTGATTATCGCCCCCGACGGATAAACGATTGTCAAAAGAGGGCTTGAAACGTTTTTGACTCATTTTACTGTTGCAAAGCACGTATTCGATCTCTTTCCAAAACGCACCGGATAGGGTGATATCGAGCCTGAAAACAGGAATGGTAAGCGCAATGGTTTCTGCAGCTTTGAGCTGTTCCTGATAATTGGCATGTATTTCATCAGCCCATAGGTGGAAAATCATGCTTTTGCCCACCTGCTGCACGGCATCCATGAGAAGCGCCACTGTCCCTGCAGGTTGAAACGGTTCGACCCGGTCCCGGCTGCATTGAGATAAAAAAAAGAGAGCATTCAGAGGCACGGCTTGCTGTACATTCCAGCTTCCTTCCGGGCCGGGGTTGCCGTCAAAGCTGTAAAACCGGCTCCAGGTGGGCCAGGGATGAGCCCAATATTGCCCAAAGCGGTCTCGCCGCACCAAAGCCGCATCGTCACTGAGAGCGCGCCAGGGTGGCGGTAAACGGTTGCTGGCCGTGGTCTTGCCGACATTGCCGGGCCCCACCAGCAAAACACCTTTAACGGCCTTTTCTCCGCACTCGTTTTCGAACCGAAAAAAAGGACGCACCGCCAGGGCTGCGTGCAACAGAACGCCGCCATGAACCTGTTGTTCACGCGCTATGGCCATGGCAACCCGGGTCATCGCAATGGCCAGCATTTCGCTGTTGACCGGCGGAAAAATCGTACAAATAACCGGATCATGGTGAGACGATTTGGTCATCGGTTTTTGATGCCGATCTGCTCTAACCAGTAATCTGCGACCATTGGTGCCGGGTTGTAATTGCATCACTTCCGCCAGTCTGGCCACCACAAGCGCAGCGTTGTCATCTTCGGCACAAACGAGCCACGGAATCGAGTCGTTAAGGCAAAGATTGTAACCCTGCCTGGTAAACATGTAATATACCGTTTTTAATTGTTAACAACCAGTAGCGCAAATTGGTCCGCGGAGTTGATATCAGAATAAATCGAGTCAAAATGCTTCCGACTCCTATTAACCGGGGGTACCGCCACTCCCCGAATAACACACTCCGGTAGCACCGCTTCCCGCTTCACATTTTCCAAAAGCAGCGCTTCCTGGTTCACATTTAATACCCGCAACGCTACCGCTTTCACAAGCCCCACCGGTAAAGCTTCCGGCCGTATTCCCGGGCTCGCAAGTCCTACTATCCCCGGATCCGACTTGGCAATCTCCCAGTCCTTGATTCAACATGTTATATCTGATCACTTTCGGAGGAGTGTACCGCGCAAATCTGTTATCTGTCTCACTTGAACTCTCCTTTCCTCCGTTCATCACAAGGCCCCTTCTATTGATTTGTCATCACCTTAATTATGATTACACATGCCCTTTGCCCTAAAAACATTTCAAATATCTTTAGAGTATATAAAATAGTTTTTAATCATCAACGTCTGTTGATTAATCTATATTATTTCATTTGATTTTGAAACTCTGCTTTGTTAGCGGACAAGGTGGTTGAGCGACGGCGCGAGGCCGGGAACCCGCCCGATCGCTCGGCTTCGCGACATAAAAAATAGGGCCACAGCAGTTGTCCGCTGTCTACATAATTTTGAGCCACACAACCGGTGCGGCACCGGCTGGCCATGACGCAATCCCGGCAGAGTTCAGGATAGACATTGATATCCGGCAAACAACGCCGTAATTCCAGAATGGTCGGATCGTGCAGCCAGATATCGTAGATACTGTCTGTTCCAAGTCGACCATAGACCAACTCCGGTATGGTTCGGCCGATCCCGCACAAAACGATTTCACCACTCCCCAGCACACCGAGAACACCCAGAACACCACAATCGCCTGTGTTGCCGTTGCGACGGATAAGTTCATTGATCGGCATCAGCGCCAGGGGAATATTGTAAATCAGTTCAATCGATACCCCTTCCCGGTGCAGAGCCGGCCGTAATTCATCATATAAATAATGAGCCAAATCCATGTGCTGCCGGTACCCCATAAGCTCGCCGCGTTTCTGCATGTTCTTTCCCCGCCCGCTGGCGGTCACCGGATTGAGCTTGACGGATCCGGCACCATGAGCGGCAGCCAGGCGAACCACATCTTCGACCTGGTCAACGTTTTTGTGATGCACAGCCATAATGACCTGTGTGTTCTTGTATCCGACCTGCACCAGGTTATCCAGTCCGCGAAGAACGGCGTCATAAGCACCCGGAACACCGCGAAACCAGTCATGGGTTTCAGCGTCGGCAGCGTCAATGCTGACTGAAACAAAAGAGAGAGTGGTCTTTTCCTTGAGATGCCGGGCGATTTCAGCAGTGATCAGCGTGCCGTTGGTTTCCATATCCAGGCTTAGTCCCGCCCGAGTCAACATATCAGCGATTTCGATAAAACGCGGATGCAGCATCGGTTCGCCGCCGGTAAGTTTGGCATGGGTTAATCCCATGGGTTTTGCTTCCTCTACCGCTTTTTGCAATGCATCCATATCGATAACATCGCCGGGATCGGGCTTGCCATTGACATAATGCGGTGTAATCCAGCAGTGGCGGCAAGCCAGGTTACAGCTATCGGACAGATAGAGATAAAAAGAACGCAAAGGGGGTACATCCTCGGGAAGGTTTGTACGGAAACAAGTTTCGGAATCTTGCTCGTTGCAACAGCTCATCAATAGCTCTCCATTAATTCGCCTTCAAATGCATTTTCGTTATCACTCGTTGACTTGAATGCTTTATAACAAACTAGAGGATCAATGCTATTCAGTCGGCCAAATCGGTTCATTACACTGGCCGGACATCCACCGGTGCAAAAATTGACATATGGGCATACTTTACAAGCGTCGAGTTTATTCAGGGGAATGTTGCGGCGCTGCCGCACCACATTGATCGAGGGATGGTGCAACCAGGCGTCCTGAATCGAATGGCTCCCCACACTCCCCATGGTCAGAGTAGGTAGCATATTACACGGCACCATGGTGCCGTCATGTAAAATGGCCATTTTGCTGAAAACGCCGCCACAGGAACAGAGCGTCCCGCGGCCGGCAATACCGGTTTCGCCCTTTTGCAGGCGCTCTTCAATCTCTTTAAACATACCAATGCGGGCCATTGGCCCGGCTGTTGCGGAAATTCGACCGTTGTAGCGCTGGTTAAGGGCACTCAGGTCATTCATAGCCTGGCGGCGCTCCTTTTCGCTCAGCACCACACCCTGTCCGCGACATCGGGCAGAGCCCATATAATCCGCTTCGTTGGTGCTAAAGCTGCTCATGCCGATATCCTCCAGCAAAAAACGGGCAATGTTTTCCAGATCATCGACATTATAGTGATTGATGGTCACGCGCACCACAACCGGAAAGCCCTCTTTTTTTAAAAGCCGCAGACCATTTACCGCCCGATCAAAACTCTTTGGCGGCCGGCTTTTGTCGTGTATCCCGGCACAAGAGCCATCGATGGATACCTGTATCGTATCCAGCCGCATACGTCGTTTGCCCTGCTCGAATTGGGCCACGGTTTTCTCGTTGACAAGCGTACCGTTTGTCAAAATGCTGTAACGCATTTTGTTGTCAATAATGCTATCGATAAGCTCGAACACATCGGGGCGGGTAAACACTTCACCGCCGCTCAGAGTCAGTCGCTGAACCGCCAGTTCACCCAATTCGCGAAAACAGGCCTTCCAGCGTTCGGTGGAAAGGTCGGAAAGACCGGCCATCTCATTGGCATAAAAACAGTAAGCGCACTTTAGATTGCATCTGCCGGTAATAGAGATATCAACATCACGAGGTCTCGGCATGAGCCCGGCCGGTGGTATCACGGGATCATAATAACAACAATCATTTTGCATAATCACTCACCTCCAGCAGAAAATCGGGTTTCAGGGAATCAATAAATCGAGTCACATCCTCCTGCGCCTCCTCGATCGATACCTCCTCATATTTTTCCTGCAAATAACAACTTATCTCTTTTACGCTGTGCGGATTTTTTAGAAAATCCCATATGAGTTGTCCGGAAAAATTGATAATAGCTGTATTATCCGTATCGGGATTGAACAGTATTGCCCCTTCTTCTTCCGGCCCGCATGAAACGACGGGATTAATTCGGTAAGACTTTGCTTTCTTCACTTGTATTCCCCTTGGCCGATATTCAGCATACTGGATTTGTCCACGTTTTAATTTTTATTGCTACCTGTCCATTCGAAACCGATAAACCCATCTTCTTCAAGAATGGCCAATAACTCGTTTACATCATCGGCAATATTCAAAGGTGCCTCCTGGAAACAGTTGCGAACAGAATTAACGAGTTGTTCAACAGTGCGCCGGCCATTCGAAAACTGCCATATCAACATGCCGGTATGATTGAGAGCTAGAGAAACACCGGTATCCAGGTTGATCAGAACGGTCTCATCTTTTTCCATGTCACGACACATCACCGCCGGATTGGCCATGGGTTTTCTGCATGGATTCAAATCTATCATCTGCGTTGCCTTTTCCACTATATGAACGAGCTACTTGTAAAAACACTCAGCCCTGCATAAAAATATTTACATTCTGTATAATCAAACTCTCTATGATAAGTTATTCCTTTGAAATTTTACAAAATAAAAAAATATGATTTCAACGAAATCATAACGTAAAAAAACTGTGATTATGAGAATAAGTTATCAAATCATATACTCATCAAATCACGGTTGCTTTTTTAACAAATTTTGCCTATATCAGAAGATGCTAAAACGAAGGGGACCTGCCATTGAATAAAAGTATTATACGATGGCTGAGGAGATAAAACCGCTCCTCAATTTACCAATAAATCTTTGCCCAAAAAATATTTGAATAAATCTCATCAAAAATGATAAGAAATTAACATGAAAATAACAAATAAGAAAAAGTTTAAATGCTGTATTTTACGCAAACTACATTTATACAAATATAAACCTGATTGTACCAACCAAACAAATCCTTTTTTGATTTTTTTTGCCGATTATCAATATTACCAGGTTTGCGCCATATCACGGAAAACGATTAATAGAATATTTGAAAACACAATAAAAATGGTTCTTTCACGAAATTTTGCAGGTGATTTTATGCCTCAATCGTAGAACCTAAATCTATCCTTTTCAAACCATTTTCTTCTCCTTTCTCGCCCTCGGCAACCGCCACCAGGCCATCCAGGGATATTCATGATGTTCCCAGTGATAGCCGAAATGGTAGCAGGAGAGAAATGAAAACAAAAGAGAATAATCGTTACTGACACAGCGATGCTGATCCGGATATCCTTGCGGCCGTCTCTTATGCGGCAAATAAGTGCCGAAATAAAAAAGCTGAACCGTGCTCAGCAATGCCGGAACCACCCAAAAGAGAAGCAGGTTGGCGACCGGAACACCGGCAAGATGCTGCAAGAGGTTAAAAATCACCGCCATGCCCAGCAACTGCTGCCAGCTGATATAGTTGAGCAAGAACCTGAAATACCAGCGCCAAAATCTCGATTCTTCTCCATAAAAATCAGGGTCTCCTTCTAAAGCAGGATATTGATGATGCAGACGGTGGCTTTTGAGCAAGTTCTTGTAGGAAAAAAAGGCATAGAGTCGAACGGCAATCGTACCGATCCACCTGTTGACGCGCGGATAGCCGGGAGCGATGGTGCCGTGCATGGAATCGTGAGCGGTGATAAAGAGTCCCGTATATAAAAATGTCATCACCACCATGCCCGGTGCGATCCATATCGCCGCTTCGGGCAATGGACGCGTAAACAAAAAAAGCAGCGCCCCCAGCCAGCCGGTCACGACTGCAAAAGCGATGGCAATGCCGCGGATAGAGTCGTATTTTTCAGGTTTGTATAACAAACAGACACCTCACTTTTTCCATGCTTTTGAATAATCCCTTTCCTCGGGTGACGGATGTCCACCGGGACCATAGCCCTTTCTCTCTGAGAGCTGTTCGAGTGGAATAAACGTTTTTTCGATTCTGTCGTTAAAAACATCATAACGATAAAACCCCAGCCGCGGATCGCCATCCGGCCATTTCTCTTCCCACTGTGAAAAACAGGTCGCTGCAGCCAAATCAAAGGCAATGCCATCTGCAACGTGATCTTTGCGGCAATGAATATGGCCGGAAATAACCCGATCGGTTTCGGTCTGCTTGAAAATCTCCATCATCCGGCTGCGCCAGGGTTCATCGATGGTAAAATACCAGCCCAGATATTCATCCATTTTGGTGATATCCCAGTTGGGTTCATCAAGACTGTCGGCGAAAAGAGCATAGTGCATCATCCAGATATGATGTTGGGGTTGGGATTTTTTGGGTTGTTCTTCCAGCCATTGCCACAACGCCTCTTCAGCCGGCAATCCCGATCCTGGCAGCATATCGCAAAAACCCGACACCCTCAGATTTTTATGCACAAATGTCCACCACAATGGACCGAAAACCGATTTAAATTGATCGAGCTGTTCCTGCGTCATATTCAGCTTGATATCATTGCGGTCCGGACGGGCACCATCGATATCGGTGTGCTTGTTGCCGACATCCATGTTGCCGGGAATAACATGATAGGGAAAGGGCAAGCTATCCAGATCAGCCTTGATGCTTTCCAGCTCCCATTTGTGAATATAGCCGTCACGGGTCAAATCTCCGCCGATCAACAAAAATTCGGGATTTATCCCGATAATCTGTTTGCGTGCCGTTTGCCAGTTATCTTTCCAGGCCGGTGCAAAACGAAAAGACTGCGGTGATCCCACCTGAATATCAGCCACATGCACAAAGGTCCATTTTTCAAACGATTGCTTTTCCATAGTACATCCATTCATCATAATCATGATAACAGTTAGTGCAAATAAAGTTAAACATCTCATTTTTGTCATAATCGTTTTCCGTATTCTTTTACAATTTGTTTCTATAATAGAAAATGCCCAAAAGAATCGTGAGTTTTAAGCATTTATTTTAACATTGATATAAAGTAGAACATGCAATAATAAACCAAACATGTACGATCCATAGCATCTGTGTAATCTGTGCAATCTGGGTAATCTGTGTAATCTGTGTAATCTGTGGTTATAAATACGTTCAATTCGCTTTCACCTTGATCACCAAAAACGTCATATCATCGCGCACTGGCGCTGATCCGGACCATGCCTTTGCCGAATCGACAAGTTGCGCTACAATCCGATCGGGGGTGTCGGAAGCAATTTTTGCAAACAAATCCCGGGTACGCTCCTCGCCAAACTGCTCCCCTTTCTCGTCCGGCAGTTCAAGTAAACCATCGCTCAAAAAAAGAAAGGTATCGCCAGGCTGTACAGGAATCTCCTTTGAATTATAATCGAAATCCGGAAAACTTCCCAGCGGCATCCCTTTCAATATAATTTCGTCGACTCTGTCATCGGCTGAGCGGTAATGATAGGTATAAGGCATGCCTGCTGAAGAGACCAACAGTGTGTCCGGCTTAAATTTGGCGATGAGCATGGCCATATACATATTGCGGAATCCGATATTTTTCAACGCCAGGGACATGGTTTTCAAAATAGAAACCGGATCCGGATGATGGGCCAGGCTATTATATAAACTTTTCGCCGCGGTTACCACGGTTCCGGCTTTGAGGCCGTGGCCCGTGGCATCGCCAATCGCTGCGGTAAGATGGTTTTCGGTATCTGTATGAAAATCGTAATAATCTCCACCTACTTCCTGTGCTGTTCTCATGGCTACGGCAATGTCAAGATAATCAAGATCGGGAGTTTTCTCCGGCAGCATATCCAGCTGTAATTTTCGTGCCGCCTCCAAATCTCCCTTCATACGCTGATTCGCAGCTTCCAGCTGCTGCGTGGTTTTGCGCAACTCCGCTTCGGCTCTTCTTCGATTGGTGATATCGGATTGAACACCGATAAAATGAGTAACGCGCCCCTCGTCATCGCGAAGCGGCGTGATAGAGAGACGATTCCAGAAGGTGGTTCCGTCTTTGCGATAATTGAGAATTTCTACGGTGATTTCACGTTCGTTTCGCACCGCCTCGCTGATCGTCGAAATGGTCTTCGGGTCGGTATCAGGCCCCTGAAGAAAACGGCAATTTCTACCCAAAACCCGCTCCACCGGATATCCGGTCAGATGTTCAAATCCTTTATTTGCATAGATGATCGGGTTATCGGGCTGGGTATTGTCGCTAATCGTGATACCTTCAGCCGCCACAAGCAATGCCTGATCCTTAAGCAACAGCTGATCTTCAATCGGTGCGCTGGAGAGCAAATGCACACCCGACTTGAATTTATACTTGTTTTTATCCATAGTTCTGTTTTAAACCTCTTTACCCTCATAAACTGAAATTTTCCGGGCAGAACAATCGATTTGTCGACTCGATACAAATGGATCATTCCTGCAATACATTATCAACGCCCATCCGAAGATTGCCGCCGCGGGGGACGGGCATAGTTCAGGCGCGCCAGCCGTTCCGTGCGGTAATAGGTATCCAAACCGCTGACCGCAACGCTTCCCGCCGCTTCCGGTACAACGGCTCCGCTGGAATCCAGGCACGCTTCCGGCACGATAATCTCCACAATCTTTCCGACGATGAGCAGAGATGATAAAAGGAACATAACAATATATTACAAGATTTATAGCAAAGTAAAAGTGTTGACCCTGAAAATCTACAAAATAAACAATCATTTTACTAAAACGAAAATCAGCAGCAAAATATTTCAGCGATCAATGTGCATCTACCAAAACAATATATATAAAAGCGCCGTAAAGGCAATCACCAATCCGCCGAGTATATAGACGTGCGGTTCAGGGGTTATATTTACTTTGTTCTGAACCGGCAGTTCCACCGCCTGAGGCAGCGGTTCTTTCTGATTGATCCATAACATATAGAGAACCACCATCACAAAAACGATGCCCATATGGTGCAACAAGGACCAACTGTTGTACTGCGCCACTGTGTTTTGGACGACACCCGGCAGCTCATTGAGTAGCGGAAGATTAAACAAAAAGCGTCCAAAACGGCTAAATCCGTAGAGCAGCAATCCTCCCAGCATTGCGCCTTTGGCGGCACGCGGCGGTGCGGTTTTCACCACCAGACCAACGATAAAAGAAGCTGCAATACCCGGCGCAATAAATCCCCAAAACTCCTGTATATACATGAAAACACCCTGAAAATTGGAAATGATCGGTGCCCATATACAGGCCAGCAGCACAAAAAAGGCGGTGGTGAGGCGACCGATAAAAACCAGTCGTTTTTGTGATGCAGTTTTACCGATAAACCGCTGATAGATATCGATAGTAAAAATCGTTGAAGCGGAATTGAGCCCGGAATTGAACGTACTCATTACCGCCCCGGTAAGTGCGGCAAACATAATACCGCGCAAATACGGCGGTAAAATCCGGCTGATCAGATAGGGATAAGCCTTGTCCGCCGTAGCGATTTCATTACCAAATAGTTGAAACGCCATGATGCCGGGAATAACGACGATAAAGGGAATAAGCAATTTTATCATGGCGGCGAACATAATTCCCCGTTGTCCTTCAGCCAGACTCCTGGCCCCAAGGGTTCTCTGCGTGATGAACTGATTGCAGCCCCAATAGTGGATATGACCAATCCACAGGCCACCGAAAAAAACCGCAAGGCTGGGCACATCCGGATCATTCCACGGCAATACCACATGCAGTTTTTCAGCATTATGGCTGTAAAACGAATGAATACCGCTAAAAATATCACCACTCCCCAAAACCTGAAAACCGAGAATCGTAACGATAATACCACCGATGATCAATGCGCCTCCCTGCAGCAGGTCCGACCAGACCACCGCTTTCAATCCGCCATAGATGGTATAAGCACCGGCGATAATACCGATACACCAGATACCCAGCGTGTTGGCCCAGAATTCAGCTTCCGCAGGCGACAGCGCAAAACGCTGCTGCAGTAAACCGGAGACATCAAAAATGGCATTGATGGCGATCGCACCGCTGTAAAGAACAGTAGCCAATAATGTAAAAATATAGGCCACCATGACCAAAACCGACATGATCGTGCGGGTAGCGGCATCATAGCGAAATTCCAGAAACTGCGGCATGGTATAGATACCGGCCTTGAGGAAACGCGGCAGCAAAAACCAGGCGACAAAGACAAGGGTAACCGCAGCCGTCCATTCAAAGCTTGCAATCGCCAGTCCGATTCTGCCGAATGCCGAACCGGCCATACCGATAAAATGTTCTGTGGATATATTGGACGCGATCAACGAAAAACCGACCAGATACCAAGTCAGTTTTCGCCCGGCGAGAAAATAATCCTCGGAAGTTTGTTCCCTGCGTCCGGCATATAGCGATATGGCGACAACAATAGCCATAAATCCGAGAAATACGGTCAAATCAAGCCAGTTTAAATCCATCTGTTTCCTCTCTTCTTCCGTAGCAGCACCAAAGACTGCAAAACAACTGCGGTTTAGATAATACTATTGGCCTCTTTCAATTAGAAAATATAAAACAATATAGGTAAAATTCAAAGCCCGATTCATTATAATATTTTTCCATAGACCAAAACTCTTCTCATAGCGTACCTTTTTTACACATTTTACATGGCGCTATCAAAACGTTTGTTCTTAACCTGCATAAAATAGCTCAACACTATTTTTTCAGCCCGGTTTACCTGCGATTCTTAATGGATCATCCGGTTAATGCGTACCCAAAACCGCCAAGCTCGCCAAGA
>CAZSOP010000034.1:0-15967 GCA_964608385.1 uncultured Cytophagia bacterium | reverse complement strand
GATCGAGCTCGTATTCCCGCTCAAGCCGTTCCTGAATGATTTCCATATGCAGAAGGCCTAAAAATCCGCAGCGAAAACCGAACCCAAGGGCCATCGAGGTTTCCGGTTCGTAGAATAGTGAAGAATCGTTTAATTTTAATTTTTCGAGGGCACTGCGAAGGTCTTCATAATTTTCTGCATCAGAAGGAAACATGCCGCTGAAAACCATCGGTTTGACTTCGCGATATCCGGGCAAGGGCTTGGCGGCGGGGGTTTCGACGGTTGTTATCGTATCGCCGACCCGTGTATCCTTTACATCCTTTGCACCTGCAATAACATAGCCCACTTCTCCTGCCGAAAGCTTGCTGGTGCGAATGTTGCCGAAGCGAAATACACCCACCTCTTGTAGTTCAAAGGTTTTTCCCGTAGACATGAATTTGATCAATTCACCCGGAACAAGAGAACCTTCGACTATGCGGACATAAGCAATTGCACCACGGTAGGTATTGAAGACGGAATCGAAGATAAGCGCCCGAGTCGGGTGATCACTGACACCGCCAGGAGGCGGAATTTTATTTACAATAGCATTGAGAACCGCTTTGACACCCTCACCTGTTTTGGCGCTGGTTAAAAGGATTTCTTGCTCTTTACAGCCAAGCAGTTCGATGATTTGCTGTTTTATCTCTTCGACTCTGGCACCGGGTAGATCTATTTTATTGATTACCGGGATGATCTCGAGATCGTTTTCGATGGCGAGATAGAGATTGCTGACGGTTTGAGCTTCCACGCCCTGGGCGGCATCGACAACTAAAATCGCCCCTTCACAGGCCGCCAGGCTTCTCGATACTTCATAGGTAAAATCGACATGCCCGGGCGTGTCGATGAGGTTGAGATTATATTTTTGTCCATCATCGGCCTTGTATTCCATCGTAATGGCGTGCATTTTTATCGTAATGCCGCGTTCGCGTTCCAGATCCATATTGTCGAGGATCTGTTCCTTCATTTCCTCTTTGGTCATTGTTCCGGTAATCTCCAACAACCGGTCGGCCAAAGTTGATTTGCCGTGGTCTATATGCGCAATGATACAAAAATTTCGAAGTTTGTCTTGTTTCATAAATACACTGATTTGATTTATATAAAGATTAAAAGTTAATGAATTTATCGCGAGAAATCAATAGAAATAAATTTTTATAAATTCTCTGTTCATATATAGATATTGATTTTCATGGCCTGCTTTATTAACTTTTCAATTGTAAAAAAGCCTGTACAGGCAAAACCATATTATTGACAAGGAGAACAAAATGAAAACATTAAAGACGCTTTACCACCCGTTCCGGCAGGGTGGGGTTTTTGGGCGACGGCTGTTTTTGGTTCTGATCAGCATTTTATGGATTGCATTGGGTTTTGCAGAGGAGCCATTGATGCGCTTCCCTGATATACACGACAATTTGATCGTTTTTGTTTCCGGAGAGGACATCTGGTCCGTTTCGGCAGAGGGGGGAATTGCGACCCGGCTGACCATTCATGACGGAGAGGAGAGATATCCCAAAATATCCCCGGATGGTCAGCTTGTGGCCTTTACCGGGGAATATGACGGCAATGCTGATGTTTATGTTATGAATCTGTACGGCGGTGAGATCACCCGGTTAACCTATCATCCCGGCGAAGATCAGATTGTCGGATGGCATGATTTGAAAAATAAGATCATTTTTCGTTCCGGCCGTCACAGTTACAACCGCTTTGAACGATTGTATCTCATTTCCCCTGACGGAACCGGGCTGGAGCAGTTGATATTGCATGAAGCGGTACAGGGGAGCTTTTCTCCGGATGGCAATAAAATTGCTTATAACAAAGTGGCCCGGGAACATCGTACCTGGAAGCGCTACAAAGGCGGATTGGCCCAGGAGATTTATCTTTATGATGTAAAGGAAGAAAAAGAAATCAATATCAGCAATTATGAGGGTACCGATCGGATACCAATGTGGATCGGTAACAAGATTTTTTTTAGTTCAGATCGTGAGCAAACGTTGAATATTTTTGCTTACGACACGGATTCGCGAACCATTGAAAAATATACAGATCACAGCGAATACGATGTTCGGCGGCCCAGTATGGGAGGCGATCGAATCGTCTATGAAAATGGTGGTGACATCTGGGTTTTGAATACGCAATCAAAATCTTATCAAAGAGTACCTATAGAGGTACGCACTGATTTTCCCGAGTTGCGACCCTATCTGAAAGAGGTCAAGTCCTTTATTACCGATATTGCGAGTTCTCCTTCAGGCAACCGGGCAATTGTTGTGGCGCGCGGTGACATCTTTACCATTCCCAAGGAAGAGGGAGCGGTCCGCAATTTGTCCGCTTCATCCGGTGCCAGGGAAAAAGATGCGGTATGGTCTCCGAATGGAAAATATGTGGCTTATTTTTCGGATCAGAACGGAGAATATAATCTCTATATTCAAAACACTGTAAACAATACAACTGAAAAGCTAACGGATTTTAAAGATGGCTATCGTCATACCCTGAAATGGTCCCCTGACAGTAAAAAAATTGCCTTTGCAGATCAAACACTGAGCTGCAATTATATCGATGTTGAACGCAAACAAATCGTCAATATAGACAAGGCGGAATATGAAAATGTCGATATATCTCTGGACCAAAAAGCGATATATGATTTCAACTGGTCGCCGGACAGCCGTTATGTTGCTTATTCTAAAATGGATGCGGATTTGGTAACAAAGGTCTATATCTATTCTTTGGAGAGCGGAAAAGCGCATTGCGCCAGCAAGGGGCTTTTCAACGATTTTCATCCGGTTTTTTCTATGGATGGAAATCATCTCTTTTTTGTCTCCAATCGTCGTTTTGATCCGACGTTCTGTGATTTTGAATGGGAAATGGTTTACAAAAATGTTGCCGGTATTTATGCGCTATCACTTTACAAGGGCGCTCCGTCTTTGTTGAGTTTTCAATCAGATGAGGTCCGGGGTAACGAAAACGCAAAAGAGGGAACAGACAAAAGCGATTCAATGGATGTTAAAGTCATTATCGAGTTCGATGGACTGGAGGATCGTATCGAAGCCATTCCGGTTGAAAGAGGGAATTACAGGCATCTGAGTGTGACATCCGAGGGCCTGTTCTATCTCAACAAAGACAAAGGTGATTTCAACCGATTCGAGTTTCGCCGGGCGGGACCGATGGATTTGTATTTTTATTCTTTTGATGAGCGCAAGGAAGAAACCATGGTGGAAAAGATCGACAGATACCATTTGTCGGCTGATCACAAACATATTCTTTATCAAAAAAACAATGACCTTTATTTCCTGGATGCCGATGCCAGGAATGGCGACGGCAAGGCTGTGAGTCTCGATGATTTGAGCGTCTGGCATTACCCTATGGCTGAATGGCAGCAGATTTTTAATGAAGCCTGGCGCATGGAAAGGGATTTCTATTATGAAGCCAATATGCATGGTCTGGATTGGGCTGCAGAGAAGAAAAAGTATGAGAAACTGCTCGCCCGGGCCACTTGTCGTCAGGATATACGCTTTGTTATCGGTGAACTCATTGGGGAACTGAACACCTCTCATACCTATGTGTATGGCGGAGACCAAAAACGACAGGGCGAAAGGGTCAATGTCGGCATGTTGGGTGTGGATTGGCAGGTCGATGAGGATCATAATCTCTACAGGTTTGATACAATCTACCAGGTGCCGGACTGGTCGCGCGAGATATATCCGCCTCTGGCCAAACCGGGTGTGAATGTAGAAGAACAGGATTACCTCCTCAAGGTTAATGACGTACGGGTCACGGCTGATAAGAATATTTACAGCTATTTTCAAAACCTGGCCGGAGAACAGGTTACCCTCACCGTGAACGACGAGCCGGTTTTGCAGGGGGCGCGAACGTTTATCGTCAAGCCGTTGAGAAATGAATATTTTTTACGCTACCTGAACTGGGTGGAACACAACCGTCTGGTTGCTGAAAAGGCATCGCAGGGGCAGATCGGCTATATTCACCTGCCTGATACTTATCTCGGTTCAGCGGTTGAATTTCCGAAATACTTTTATTCTCAAACCCGTAAAAAAGGGTTGATTGTCGACGGCCGTTTCAATGGCGGAGGACTGGATCCTGATATTTTTTTGAGAAGACTGGACAAACCGTTGCATAATTACTGGACCCGGCGTTACTCTCACGATCAAACCACGCCGGCTGTTGTTACCTGGGCACATAAAGTTCTCTTAACCAACCGGCAGGCCGGATCGGGTGGTGACGAGTTACCCTATGAATTCAGACTTCGAGAAATGGGCCCGATTATCGGAACCCGAACCTGGGGAGGGCTTGTTGGTGTTTCGATGTTTATTTCTCTGATCGACGGCGGGGGATTAACCGCACCGGATTATCGTATTTATGATGTCAAGGGTAAATGGGTTATTGAAAACGAAGGTGTCGAACCGGACATCAGAGTTGATCTTCATCCTGCTGAGATGGCCGGGGGATACGATGCCCAGCTTCAGCGAGGCATTCAGGAGTTGATGGACAAGATAGAGGAAGAGCCTCATGTCTGGCCGCAGCACGAGGAATTCCCGGAAGACAAATAATGCCGGCTATGCATCGATCTAAAAAGGGTGCTCCCGTATCGGGAGCACCCTTTTTGTTTTTATATGCTTCTAATAGCCATTACGATTGGCTGTTCTTAATATCGCTCGGGATTAAAGGGTTTGTCGAGAAGGTGAGTAAACCAAAAGTCTAAAGTTTTTCTTATTTGGTGTTTGTATTTGGGAAAGCCTATACCATGCCGTTCATTGGGATAGAGCATCAGATCGAAATTCTTATTGTGGTCCTGCAGAACATCGATGAGTTGTATCGTGTTTTGCATATGCACATTGTCATCCATGGTGCCATGGGTGATAAGGAGTTTACCCTTGTATTTTTTCGCATGGCTCATCACCGATCCAAAAGAATATCCCTGTGGATTCTGTTCAGGGTGATCCATATAGCGCTCTGTATAGACATTATCATACAAATGCCAGTCAGTAACCGAAAACAGGGCGATTCCATGGGTAAAGTATTCACTTGCAAAGGTCAGCGCCATACAGGTTACATAACCTCCATAGCTACCGCCGGTGATGGCGATTTTTGTTGAATCGACAAAAGGCTTTTTTTGGAGCCATTTGACGGCTGCAATCAAATCATGCATTTCCCATTTTCCAAGATTGCGATGCATAAGGGCTTTTCCTTTTTTACCAAAATGGCCAGATCCGCGATGATCGACGGCCAGGTAAATAATTTGATTTTGGGCCAGATAGTAATTGCTGAGGCGATGAAAGTCATTGGTAACGGATTTTGAGCCGGGACCGCCATAAACCGAAAAGAGAACCGGGTATTTTTTCGATTGATCAAAGTTTGGCGGCAAAATCCAGCAGGCCGGTAAATCATAGCCATCACCGGACGGAATGGTAAATAACTCAGGGGTGCCGAGTTTGTAATGATCCATCTCGGCAAGGCGTCGGTCGCCCAGTTTTCGCAGCGTATCCCCACTGGTTGTAAAAAGAATCATTTGCCCGGGATGATGAATGTCTTCGAATCTGTCGATAAAATAGGTGCCTGTTGGGGAAACCTGGCACCTGTGCGTGCCCGGTTTATGGGTGATTTGTCTGAGATTTTTACCGTTGATATCAATGCAAAAGAGTTGGGTTTCCGTTGATCTTTTGTTCGCATGAAAATATATTTTTTCATGGTCTTCATCGAGTCGTTCGATATCCCGTACGGCCCAATCGCCCTGGGTGAGTTGTTTGATATTTTTGCCATCAAGGGAGCAGAGATAGAGATGCGACCAGCCGCTTTTATCGCTTTTAAACAGACAGAATTGATTGTCCTTTAGTACGTGTAGGTCTTCTATAAAGGAAACCCATGAATTCTGGTTTTCCGTGTAAACAGTTGCGCTTTTTCCGTCAAGTGGATCAGCGGCAAATAGCTTTAACAGGTTTTGATCGCGATTCATCCATTGGTAAATCAGCATTTTACCATCAGGTGTCCAGGTGGGCCAGGCAACATAATTGTCCGCTCTGTTTTCAATGTCGATCCATACGATTCTGCCCTCTTTGATGTGGACGACACCTAGTTTGACATCAGGAACCGGGTCTCCGGCTTTGGGATAATGCATCCACTGCAGCAGTCCGTGTTTTCCATCGACTTTATAGAGGGGAAAGCGGGGAACCTGTGCATCGTCGAACTGCAGGAAGGCGATCATGTCGCTGTTAGGCGACCACCAGAATGCTTTATAGCGGCTGCGCCGGCCCAAAATTTCTTCATAATAGACCCAGGAAGCCCAGCCGTTATAGATGACATCACTTCCATCATCGGTCAACTGGCGCTCAAGGCCGGTTTCGATATCGAGAACGTAAAGATTATGATTTCTGGTATAGGCAACAGCATTGCCATCCGGGGATAATGTCGGATTTTTTTCCTCCAAAGCCTGGGCGGTGAGGGGTTTTAATTCCTGTTTATCACGATTAAAAAAATAAAGATCCCCGTTTTTTTGTAAAAGGAATTTGCGGTAATCCTCGGTTCGGTCGGCAGCTTTTTGCAATGAAAAGCCTTCGGGAAGCAAGGCTTCCCGGGTTTTATAATCCACAACAAGTGTGGTGTCACCGCTCCCGGCATTGATGCGGACCAAGCGGTCGCGATTGACGAGTTCCAGATAGTGGTTCTGATCCCACCACCCCCTTATACCCGGAAGAGAGGTGAGCAAGCGCGGCTCCGCCCGGTTGTAAACCTGATCAAAAGTTAATTTTTCTTCGGATTTGGCCGGCAAGGTGGTGTGGATTAATACAAGCAAAAGAACAACCTTCCCTTTCATAACGGTTCCTTTCCGTAATAACATCGTCAGGATTTCTTATTCGAGTTATATTAAAATAGAAAATTTACAGTAAAACTCAAGTCGTAAAAACGGTGCCGGCGGAACAATAGTCATTTTTCGAGTATCCTCTCGCCTGTTTCTTTTCGCTTGATTTTACATAAGGCTTTATGTAGATTATTTACATATTTAAGAAAAGGCGTTATGAGCGTTTGTCCGCTGTGATGGCGGTTATTTCAGGATCCTTAGAATGAATAAATACTGTTTACTTGCTCTGTTATTTTTATTTCAACTGTTTTATTTTCATTGCGCTTCTTTTTTTGGCAGAGCGACGCTGCCGGAGACAGGATCGGTTGTATTGCGGTCTGATCTTAAACCCGAGAATGTTCATTATCGCCCGGCGTTATCGAATCCCCGAGTCGTCGAGCTTGAGTTCAAAGCTGAATTGGAGATAACAAAGATAGAGGAACCGTCCACCCCTTATTTGTTGATTTGGTCGTTTTTGCCCGTAGAGTCCCAGGCGCAACGAAACTTTAAAATAGAGCAAATTAAACCATCTGATTATCTGACCTATGTCGATGGTCGTCACGGTAACCGCTATGCATACTGGAATCTTAATCCAGTAGACAAGATCGCGGATATACAACTGCGATTTTCCTGTACTTGCTATGAACAAGATTATGATATCGATCCCGAGCGGGTGGGTGACTATGATCGCACCAGTGCCTTTTATCGTTTTTACACCCGGGAGGAACCGGCTCTGATTCCCTTTGATCAATTGGAAACCGGCACCGTTCGGGTTGAGGAAAAGCCAAACGGCTTTTATGCTTTTCAAGCTCTCAGTCGCGGGTATGGTGAAAACGACAGTATGCTTTTGCATCAACATCGCAACCGGCTTCCGGATACAACGTCGGTGGAGAACAGTCTAAACGCTTCTGTGCTTTTTTTGTCTTATTGCCGGGCCGGTGGAATTCCGGCGAGATTGATGACGGGTTATCGGATTACGGAAAGCGAAGCGGCACCGTGGTGCTGGATTGAATTTTTTCTGCCCAAATTCGGATGGATACCCTTTGATCCCTATGACCCGACTATACGTATCGGCTACTGGCCAAATCAATATTTTATCACAACATCCGGCATGAACCTTGAACTTCCCAATCTAAGCCAGTGGGTCTCGTCAAACGCAAATCAGACCCAACGATATGGATTGCGGTTCATCAAAATCGTTTCGAATAATATAAAGTTCAACAAAACGGTAGAAGTGAAGGTTAGATGAAATTCCAGTTGTCCCGGTTGGGTAACAGACCATACAGACTCGAAACGCCGGAGGATATCGCCACGCCGCGGCTGATACTGTTTGAAGATCGAATTCAGGCAAATATTCGACAGATGAGAGCGCTTTTAGCTGCGCAACATCTTGATCTGTCGTTTCAAAATTTATGCCCCCATGTAAAAACGCACAAATCCGCTTATATAACCGGACTTTTTAAAAACGAGGGGATATCTTTTTTCAAGTGCTCTCTCAATGAAGTTGATTTGCTTGTAAGGTGCGGGGTTGATAAAATTTTCATCGCTTATCCGTTATTGTTACATGATGCAAGACGCTTGTTTTCATTGATGCAGGAAAACGATACAATCGAGTGGTTTGTTCAAATTTCACATCCGGCACACGTTGATATTTTAAAACAAGCCATGTCCGCAGTGATACCGGCGCTTTATTATTACCTGGATATCGACGTCGGCATGCATCGTACCGGTACCTCGCCCGACTTCGCCCTGCAGTTGTATCGCTATGCCGAGAAGGTAAACGGTTTGAGGTTTGCCGGCATTCATGCTTATGACGGTCACAATCACAGCGCCGATCCATCAGAGCGGCAGCAGATTGCACATGAGAGCATGGCCGACCTGCTCGGGTGTAAAAACCGCATTAGCCGGGAAGGGATAAAGGTGCCCTCCGTCATGGTTGGCGGCACCCCGGGGTTTCTGGCTGATCTGAAGGTTCTGTCGCAGGCCAATCCGAAAACGACACTTTTTGTGTCCCCGGGAACATGGATATATTCGGACTCGGAACACGCACGCATTTTGGATAATACCTTTGAGGTTGCGGCCCTGCTTTTGGCACAGGTCATCGATTTGCCGAAGGAGAAACTGGCGACGTTGAATATCGGCCACAAGCGCTGGTCCATAGATCAGGGCCTGCCTGACGTTTTTAGTGAAGCGGGTGTGCGAATTACAAGTTTTAGTGAGGAACATACCGTCCTGGCCCTGCCGGCGGGAAAAAATCTGAACATCGGCGATTATATCCTGATGGCTCCAAGGCATGTGTGTTCAACGGTGAATCTTTGGGAATATGGTATTTTGGTCGATTCAGAGGGACAAATTAAACAGAATATTCAGATCGATGCGCGAAATCGTTAACGGTGATCGTAAATTGGCTAATATGGGGTAATATCATGAAAAAGGTCATTATTTTTATTTTGCTGTTGGTCGTTATCGCTGCTGCAACAGAAAAATTGTCTAAAGCCCGGCCCTGGGAACCCATCGTCATCAATGGCTGGTCCGCCAGAGAGTTCACCGGTATACCGGTGAATGAAATCTTTGTTTTTGCCTATGACGGCGACAGGGACGCCTGGAGCATGATTCCTTTTCAGATCGATGAACGGGTCAAGCTCGATGATCCGTTTTATGAAAATCGTGCTCCGCGGCATTTCTATGTCCAGCCCAACACGAACAGCTTTATGTATTCAATAACAGATACATTGCCGGCATGGGATGTGGATGACGAGCTTTCTTTTATGGCCGCGGATATGGGAGACCGGGCTCCGGATCACAGCTGGATCGATAATCAAGAGGCAGTAACGCATGACCGGCTGGAACTCAAATTTGTCGACCCCTTGAACAGCGACTGCGAGGGTTATGCTTATCTCTACCGATCTTCGACATTGACCATGCCGGATTCGGTGGCGACAAAATACGGCATGAGTTTTGAACCCTATCAGCATATCGTTGAAAGCAATATGTACAGCGTGCGGCTGCAGCGGCAGCAGACCAGCGCGCAGAACGGGCTCTTGTCGGATGTGGCTATTAAAGCGCCCTTCGGCACGGGAGTTGATTTTTTTGATATTCAAAAATTGCGTTTTCAAGGCAGTATCAACAGGGGATCATTTTATCTTCCGATTGGTAAAGATGGAACTCCGGCAGGAGACGAGGATTTTCTCGTTATCTATGACAATGAAGACTATATGTCCTATACGGCAAATCCGGTTGTTCGGGTGGTGCGCGAAGTGCGGCAGACGGTGGGGGGGCAAAATTCCAGGATAGATGAATTCAGCTTTTATGTACGGACAAAATTTTATCCCTTCAGCGGCACCCTCGAAGGCGGAGCCAGTCTGCATTCGGACAGTCTGAGTTCAGAGCTCGATCCGGGTGAAGATTATTACGTAGAGCTGGAATACATCCGGCAGTCCTGGGATTTAAACGCGAACGCCGCCGGCATGCGTTACTATAACCGCTACAACAGCGGCATTGTTGTGGACGGCAATCCGGACCAGGTCGACACATCCGTTGATGTGCCCATTTCGGAATGGAACATGGTGAGCGGCGATCAGGGCACTTTTTTCAATTATGTCGAGTTGGAGGAAAGCAACTGGCAAAGCGTACAGTTGTATTACCGCGACAATGCAGCCGGCGGCGTTTCCGATGATATTGATGCTGAAAACAGCGACACCGGCGACATGAAAAGCTATTGCGATCATGGATTGATGATGCATCGCCAGACCGATCCCGGCAACATCAACCTCGAATTGGGCTTTATTGCCTATTTTTTACCTGCTGATAAAGACCGGGTGTTTGGGGCAACCCTGGCAACATGGATACAACATCCGATCCGATCTCCCCAGCATCGCCTTGTGGCCGGTGTTGATGATGTCAGGCAGTCGCTGCCGAATGCTTTCAGGCTCTGGCAGAATTATCCCAACCCCTTCAACGGCACTACCAGGATTCGTTTTGCCCTGTCGCGGCCTCAGCATTTGGTCATATCGGTCTACGATTTAGCCGGCAAAGAGGTGGTCAGGCTGGCTGATGGCCATTTTTCCGATGGTGTGCATGAGCTGGTCTGGGCGGCGACAAACTCCCGGGGGGAGAACGTTGCTTCAGGGCTCTATGTTTTGAAATTATCTACTACCGACGTTGTCCAAACCCGAAAACTGGTATATATCAGGTAGAGCGTATGATGACGAGATGTTTATTCTATATTTATGCAGGCCTTCTTGTTCTGGCGGGATGCTCGGTTGATCACGGCATAGCACCCCTGCCGGGCCGCCTGGAGGTGGATGTCTCTTTTCGCGGCGAGGCCCCGCCGAACACACAGGGAATCTATCTCATTGTGGCGCCGCAATTCCCGCCGCATGCGATCAATGAGCTCTATCAGGTGCCCAACAGTCTGCCGATAGACCAGGAACGAATTTCCACCGGGATCGATTTGCCCTATGGTCACTATGAGGCCTTTGCGCTGTGGTGGTACAGCACGGATACCAAATCCAATCTTGCGGATATGCTGGCCATGCCGTTGGATTACACCAATTTCTATCTGCCGATGGGGTTTGATATCACGCGGGAGCAGCCGGTGGTGAAAAAGTCTTTGATCGCGGACTGGAACGGCGTCAACCGCGATGCCGCCATCAGGGGGACAATAACGTTTAACGGTCCCTTTCCGGACAACACCCTGGCGGTTGCCATTGCGGCGTTTAAATACAAGCCGGAAGCGCCGGTTCACTTTCTCATCTATTTGAAATCCATTGATTTTAGCATTGATGAGAACCCCTATGATTTTATGTTGCCGGTTCGTCGTGGCGGTACCGGCTATATTGCGGTCTATTGGTTGCCCGAAGATGCGGCATTAATGGATTTTAAACAAATCGGACTGTATCGCGATCCGGAGATGCCGGAAAATCCCGGCAAGGTAACGCTTTCCAGTGGGGAGACCAGAAGCGGCATCAACATCGAGGCTGACTGGAACAAGATAGAGGATTGATCGGCAAATGCAAAAGAACGCTTTTATCGTATTCATGTTGATTTTTAGCCCGGGTGTTATATTTGCACAGCATACCGAGCTGAGCGGCCGGGTCGTTGATGCAGAAAGCGGCGCCCCGCTTGGAGGTGTGAATATACAAATAATGGCTACGACGAGGGGGGCGAGTACGGATTTACAGGGACGGTATCGCATTGAGAGAGCCCCGGTGGGCAGTTTTACGGTTCGGGCTTCAATGATCGGATACCGCGCTAAATTATTTAAAGAGCTGCGATTGCGGGTTGGACAGAACAACCGGCTCGATATAGAATTGGTCGCAACGCCCATTGAATTTGATCCCATTGTTGTTTTAGGCGGAAAATCCAAACAGAGACTGGATCAGGCGCCGGTTTCCATTTCCGTGATAACCGCCAAGGAGATCGAACAGCGCAATCCGGTCGATTTGATAGAGGCTTTGGAAACCATGCCGGGTGTGCATTTTGTCGGAAATCAGATCAATATTCGCGGATCGACAGGTTATACGTTTGGCGCCGGCAATAAGGTTTTATTGCTTTTGGATGGAGTTCCGGTATATGCCAGCGATACCGGCGAGTTCAATTGGGATATGATATCGCCTTTTGATGTAAAGCAGATCGAGATTTTAAAAGGAGCGGGCTCGACATTGTGGGGCGCTTCGGCGCTGGGAGGCGTCGTCAACATCCTTACCAAGGATCCTTCGCCCGAGGGTAAACTCGGTATTGCCTACAGCGTTGGACGCTATGACGATCCTTTTTACCGGGAGTGGTATTGGACGAATCATGAACGACTGCATTTCACCCGGGAAGATGTCAGTTATAGCAAGCGAATCGGCTCGCTGGGTTTGCGCTTGTCGGCTTCCCGCTTTATGTCTACGGGGTACAGAGAGCTGGGCGATGCGCAAAAGATTGCTCTAACAGGAAAGCTCGATTATCGGTTTGGCGATGTGTTGTGGAACAATTATATTGCCT
Source organism: uncultured Cytophagia bacterium (assembly GCA_964608385.1). GTDB lineage: Bacteria > Zhuqueibacterota > Zhuqueibacteria > Residuimicrobiales > Oceaniaggregativiventaceae > Oceaniaggregativivens_A. The sequence goes on along the minus strand of CAZSOP010000034.1, from coordinate 3,120 downwards.
ATAGCAAGATCGATCGCGGATTTTTCCTGCAATGGAAGAGCCAAAATGATCCTTATGAGGTTGACCCGCGTAATCTGGAAAACCAGGCTGACATTAATCAGCTAAATTTCTACACCAAAGTAACCATTCCATTTTCTGCCAAGTTTTCAATTCAGTTCCGGGGGTCTTTCGTTCGTACGTTGATGGGCAATCAATTCAGCAGCAGTGCTGATTTTAATCCTGCTATCGGCCAGGGTGTTGAGGTGCAATTTGATTATCTCCCTGTTTCTCCTCACCATTTTACCGGCGGCGTGCAGTTTCAGTATGATGCCGGAAGTGCCAAATTTTTCGGCGATCACAAGGGATATTTTATTGGTCCCTATTTTCAGGATGAATGGGAAATAAATGATAAACTTCGCGTCACCACCGGCTTTCGCTATGACCGCTATCAGCTCATTAACGGATTAAAGGAAGACCTCTTTAGTCCGCGCCTGGGCATAAACTGGCAACCCTGGTCTACAACGACGGTGAGGGGATCGGTGGGCAGCGGGTTTCGGGCTGCCACCATTGTGGAACGCTTTTTTGAATATAATGTGATGAATTTTAAAGTTTTATCCAATCCGGACCTCAAAGCCGAGAGTTCCTGGGCTTATGATGTCGGATTCAGGCATTACTTTACAGATTTTTTTAATATCGATGTTTCACTTTTCGATAACGAGTATTGGGAATTGATCGAAGCGCATATGGATTTGATTCGGGGTCAAATCCAGTTTCGCAATGTGCCGCGGGCGCGTATTCGAGGTGTTGAATTGTCGGTGAACACCTCTTTTCCGATCTATTTTCTGGAGGTTGATCTGCAAGCCAGTATGACGACAATGGATCATGAAAATATACATGTTAAAGCACCCCTGTCCTATCGGCCGGAGACAATCGCAAACCTTAAAACGACGCTTCGGGTCAAAACGGTTCAGTGGCAACTGGATTATCGCTATGCAAGCAGGATTGAAGCGGTTAAAGTTTACCCCATAAACGAACGGGTACCCATGAAGATCATTGATACCCGTTTATTATACCGATATAACCAATTCGCCGTTCATTTTGCCGTGAACAATTTATTGCAATATAACTATGCGCCTATGGAAAGCAATCTTTTGCCGATGCGTCATTTTGTTCTTGGCGTTAAAGCGGAATTTTAAAAATACATGCCGCGATAATCTTCGATATTCGATTTTTCCTTTTGTCTTGTATACCACTGATTATAAATCATATTCTGGCGTTGGTTTATCAACTGGTAGAGCAGGCTTTGTTTTTGGCCGGCATAGTTTTCTTCGTTGATATCTTTTTTGTCGACCAGTTGAATGAGATAATAACCGCGACTGCCTTTGACCGGTTTGGAAATTTCGCCAACTTGCAGTGCATAAGCGGCGCCTGCCACTCTGGGTTCCCGGCCTATGCCTTTGATGGATGCGGACACATTGACCAGGTCTGAGGATTTTACCTCCAGGCTGTCCTGCATTGCAGCCTCATCCAACGGTGTTCCTTGCTGAATTTGGTCGTAAATCCGTTTTGCCCGGTTTTTTGCCAATTGCATCCTTTTTTCTTCTTCGAGTTTATTGATGATTTGATTGCGAACCTCTTCCAGGGGTTTGGTGTGTTCGGGAATGACCTCTGCAACCTGGACAACATAAAAGCCTTTTGCCGTGTTGTAGACAGAGCTTACAGTACCGACCTCACTTCGATATGCAAAGCGGTTGATTCGTTGTTCCATACCAATTCCTGGAATAAAGGCTTCTTTTTCAAAGGGCGGTGTAATTTGTATTTCTATTCCTTCTGCCTGTACAACTGTATCCAAATTGGTCTCTTTGGCGAACTCGGAGATATATTCCGCTTCTTCGCGCTGAGATTCAATTGTCATGGGTGAGGCTTCAAATTTCAGGAGAATGTGACTGGCCCGAACCTGCAATTCGCCCTGTTCGCGTTTTTTGTCGACAACTTTGATAATGTGAACGCCGAATTGTGAGGTGACGGGGCCGACAATATCACCTTCCCGGGCATTGAATGCAGCTTCTTCAAATGGTTTTACCATTTGTCCCCGACCAAAATATCCGAGATCGCCGTCTTGTTGTGCCGAGCCGGGATCCTGAGAGTAAATTTTGGCCAGCTCGCCAAAGTTGGCTCCTGCTTTGGCTTCTTGTAATAACTCTTCCGCTTCGTTATAGATTCGCTGTGTATCGGCGCTTGTTGCCGAGGTTTCCAGAAAGACATATTTCAAACTGCGCCGTTCATTCTCATGATATTCTTCTTTGTGTTGTTGATAATACTCTAAAATTTCGCTATCGTTGGGTATCTGAACCTCATCCGCATAATTGGTCGCATTGAAAAAAAGATAATCTATTTTGATACGGGCATTTTGTTTGAGATGTTCAAGATAAGTATCTGTTTCCGAAACCAATACGGATGCTTTGAGCATTCTGTCGAGTTTCTCATAGGGCAGGCTGGCTCTGACGTAATTTTCGACCGGAAGCCAATCGGCGCCGGGATTTTTAAGCGCCTGTTGATACTTTTCCATATTGAAATTTCCGGCTGAATCCTGGAACACCTCCTGATTTTTGATCAACTCCGGTGGATCATTAAAAATGGTTTGAACCACTTCTTCATTGGTTGCTTCCAAATTCATTTTTTGAATATAATCCGCAATCAGGCGTTGCTGTACGAGACCCTCGAATACCTGATTTTCGAGCTGTTGCAGCTGATATCCTTCCGGGTCTTCGCCGGATCGTTCACGATATTGTGCCATTTGAGATTGATATTGATTATAAAATTCATCATAGGATATTTCATCGCCGTTTACTTCACCAATAACGCCACGGGTCTGGGTTTGTTTAACTCCGCCCATACCCCAATTAAATATGATGGTTCCTATAAACGCTCCCACCAGTATAAGCAGAATTGTCTTGGTGTTTTGTCGCATTCGATTCATTAAAGCCATAAATAATACCTCATTGCTTATTTTTTACAAGATCGTTTTGGGGGGAATTTTTACAATTAGGAAATATACTCAGCCATTCAATAAAAATCAAGGTGTTTTTGGGGTTCTTCCGAATAATGAGTACTTTTTTAACCGCTGAGAAAACGCCAAGA
>CAZSOP010000033.1:1676-16058 GCA_964608385.1 uncultured Cytophagia bacterium | reverse complement strand
GGCAGAGAAAAATTGCACGGTCAGCGACCTGGCAGCATTACCCATAGAGCTTTACGAAAAGCTGCAGAAACATATCTGGCGGCGCGGATTTTGGTATGCCGGTTGACAGAATTAATCGAATTTAATGACAATAACCAGTGAATACATTTTTTGTTTCGTCCATCATCCTATCCGGTAAAGAAATATTTATAATTCAATGACCAAATAAATTGAATGCCTAATGTCTGAAAAATCCAAAAACACCTATACATTTACGCTTGTCGGTACTGCTCATCCCTATCGAGGCGGTATCGCTCATTTTATCGAAATTATGTACCACGGCTTAAAAAAGCGTGGACATGAGGCCTCGATAGTGACCTTTACCAGGCAATATCCCGGTCTTTTTTTCCCGGGCAAGACCCAGTTTGTCGAAGAGCCGGTTGAGAATCCGGTACCGACCCGGTGCATGATCGACACCATCAATCCCTTTTCCTGGATTAAAACGGCAACCTATCTGCGCCGGCACCGCCCGGATGCCCTTATCTTCAAGTACTGGATGCCCTTTTTTGCACCTGCCTTCGGTACTATTGCGCGGTTGGCGCGGAAAAACGACATTAGGATATTTACTGTGGTCGATAATGCGCTTCCGCATGAAAAGCGGCTTTTCGACCGGCAGCTCAGCGCTTATTTTTTAAACGCCAATGACGGACTTGTGGTCATGTCCGATTCGGTCGAGCGCGATATTCGCTCGCTGGGAATTGTAAAGCCGATAAGACGTGTTGCACATCCGGTCTATGAAATTTTTGGCAAACCCATTGAACAAAAAAAAGCACGGGATCAGATGCACCTGCCCCGTGATAAAAAGATCATTCTCTTCTTCGGGTTTATTCGGCGCTATAAGGGTCTGCATGTTTTGTTGCAGACGATGCCGCAGATCGTTAAAGCGCTGCCGGGTCTGCACCTTGTGGTCGCCGGTGAATTTTATGACGATGAGGCATTTTACCGCCGGATATTGCAGCAGCATCGGCTTGAAGAGCATGTCTCCTGGTATAACGATTATATTCCTGAAGAGGATATTAAAAAGTTTTTTAGCGCTGCCGATCTGGTCGTACAGCCTTATGTCTCTGCGACCCAGAGCGGCGTGGCTCAGATTGCCTATAATTTTAATCAACCTCTGGTGGTCACCGACGTCGGTGGATTGGCCGAGATTGTACCCCACGAAAAAGCCGGCTTGGTGGTGCCGCCGCAGGATTCGCGGGAATTGGCAAAAGCGGTTATCCGTTTTTTCGATGAAAAGATGCGAGATGAACTGGTTAAAGGTGTTAAAACAGAAAAACAAAAATACAGCTGGGATAGACTCTATGAGGCAATCGAATCGCTGATGCGGGAGGTGGGATGATACCGGTCATCGTATTGTGCGGCGGTTTGGGCAAACGGCTGCGATCCGTGGTTTCCGACCGCCCAAAAGTGATGGCCCCGGTCAAAGGCAAACCCTATCTCTATTATTTGCTAAAGTCGCTGCAGCAACAAAGAGTCAACAAGATTTATCTCAGCACCGGGTATCGCGCCGGACAGATTGAATCCTATATCAACAAAACGGAATGGGATTTATCCATTCAATCCATTCGAGAGGAAAAACCGCTTGGTACCGGGGGCGCTATTTTGTATGTGTTACAGCAAACCGGAATAGAGGGTACATTCATCGCTATGAACGGCGACTCTTTTGTCAGCGCCTCAATCGCTGAGCTGCTGCAGTTTCATCACCGACATCAGGCCAATGCCAGTCTTGCGCTGGTGCAGGTCGAGAATCCGGCCCGCTATGGCAGCGTCCGTCTTGAGGATTCAGAGATTTCAGCTTTTGAAGAAAAAAAAGAGGATTTAAAAGGGCCTGCCTGGATCAATGCCGGCATTTATGCCCTGGAAGCGAAACGTTTCGATGGACTGCCGGTAAACCAACCACTCTCTATTGAGCGCGATATTTTTCCGCAATGGGTCGGCAAGGGGCTCTACGGCTGCAGGTTTGCCAATGCCCAATTCCTCGATATCGGTACGCCGGAGGATTTGAATAAAGCGGAATCAATTTTGCATGAATTACAAAGGAATGAATTGTGTAGAGACAGGAAAAGCGGTGGATATTGGTCGGGTAATCAGGAGGAAGAAAAATGAAATCGTTGATCGATAATGTGGCGCAATCGCCATTTAAAACGATTGCAACTCTTTTTTTTCTAATATTTATTTGTTATCTCTGGATGGTCAATGGACCGTTTCTCTTTCAGGACGAACGCTATATTCTCGAAAATCAGCCGGTAAAAGAACTGGACATTGCAAAAATCTATGCATCGGGCGACGAATTGCAGGGGAGAGCCGGTGATTATTCCTATCGTCCCAATCAACAGCTTGTCTTTGCGCTGATTTATTCACTTTTTGGTGAAACCCCAATCCCTTATCATTTTTGTTCTATGCTCTTGCATTTCCTGAATGCGGTTCTCATTTTTTTCTTGATCAGGAAACTGCGCTTTGAGGACAGAACTGCGTTTATAACTGCAACGCTTTTCGCCGTTCACCCGGCCCTGAGCCAGACGGTGAGCTATATTTCGGCTTTTGCCGACCTTCTTGGCACGGCGTTTTTGCTGGCTGGATTGATTTTGCTTGTAAAATTTCTCTTTATCGATCATCAGAAAACCCGATTAATTACGGGTGCGGGCGTGATCCTGTTTTTTGTTTTGGCTTTTTTCAGCAAGGAAACAATGGTTATTGCACTGCCTCTATGCCTGATCATCATCCTCTATATCAGGTATGAACACAAACATCCTTTGCATCGTCTGGTGCCGCTAATCCTTATTGCCATCGGCCTGTTTGCAGTTGGCTTTATCATGTTAAAATATAATGTCTTGTCCGTAAATATTCCCGGCTTTTGTTCGGAATTTGAGAATTTATATTTTCGGCATTATTGGGTGCGACTGGTAACGTTTATCAATATTCTCTGGAGATATGTTGCCCTGATTTTTGCACCGCTACAGCTCTCTTATATGAAATCCAATATCGCTTTTACGGATTTGAACCGTCTCGGGGCGATCTCCGGTATTATGTTGATAGTGTTTTTCTTCCTTTCTATTGCATTCATCAAAAAACGCCCCTTATTGTTTTTTACTTTCGGCTGGTTCTTGATGGCGTTACTTCCCTATAGCGGCATTTTTCCGCTGACAGCTCTTTATCGCGAACATTGGCTTTATGTTCCCATCATCTCTGCACTGCTATTTATCTCTGTGGGCCTCAATCAGCTGATAAAAAATAAGCGCAGTGCGGCTATTGCAATTTTAATGCTGGTGATTTTATTATGCGGCGCCCGCACGATTGCCCGCAATCTACAGTGGTCCGACTATGAAACATTTTATCTGAATGAAGTGAACCAGTCATCCTCACCTTTCAGGTTGTACAACGAGATGGCTACCTGGTTCGAAAACCGGGGTCTTTTGGGAAAAGCCGAATATTATTACCGCAAAGCCATACAGATAACCGACCGCTACCCCGAACCGCACTATCAACTGGCCAATATTTATCTGAGTCGCAACAAAATCGATAAAGCCATTGAAGAGCTTTATCTGGTTTTGAAGAAAGATCCCAATTTTACCTTTGCGTTGAGTAAATTATATGGTATCTATACCAGACTGGATAAACCTGCCAAAGCTGAGGCTATACTGGTGTTGATGAGAAAAAACCGGGCGGGTAAAAGCCTGACGATTGAGGAGATTGAAGATATTATTTTTTCGCCACAATAATCGAGTGGCTAATACACACAGGACTAGAAATTATGAGATGAGAATCGTTTTTTGTTATCCTCCGGCAGATTTGTAATATAAACATATAACCGCAGAGCTTGCTGAGGCTTGCCGAAAAACAGAGTCCTGTAACGCAATCGACAGTACTATATTTGAAAATATTATAAAAGGAGATGGAATGAGCCAAAACAATGAATTAAAACTAAAAGCGGATAGATATTTTAGTTCGAATGAGGAAGAAAAAGGGCTTGCCCGTCATTTATATAATATGGTCAGAAAGTTGCCGCTGGTTTGTCCGCATGGACACGTGGATCCGCAGTTGCTGGCTGAGAATATCTCCTTTCCGGATCCGACGGAGCTTTTGGTGATTCCGGATCATTATTTGTTTCGCATGCTCTATTCTCAGGGTATCCCGATGGAGCGTCTGGGCATTCCCCGCGTTGATGGCGGAGAAACCGAGAGCGATCATCGCAAAATCTGGCAGATCGTTTCTGACAACTTTTATCTCTTTTATGGGACTCCGACATCGATGTGGCTCAAGCACGAGCTTGTTGATATTCTCGGTGTCAGCAAACGGCTCAACAGCGAAACGGCCATGGAAATTTATGACGAGATTATCGAAACGCTGTCCAAACCGGAGAATCTGCCGCGGGCCATGTTCGATCGCTTTGGCATCGAGGTATTGAGCACCACCGATTCGCCCATCGATAGCCTGGAGCACCATAAAACAATTGCAGAAAGCGACTGGAACGGACGCGTGGTACCGGCATTCCGGCCCGATAACGTTACCGATCTGCTCTATCCGAACTGGAAAGCAAATATCGACCGCTTGTCGGAATTTTCCGGGATTGATTGTTCATCCTTCGCCAATTATATTCGTGCTCTGGAGAACCGAAGGGCCTTTTTCAAGCATATGGGATGCACCTCTACGGATCATGGTGTCTTTTCGCCTTTTACCATCGAGCTGAGTCCCAAAAAGGCTGAAGAGTTGTATCAGAAAGGTCTCAAGGGTACGGCCACACCGGATGATGCCAAAGCCTTTACCGGCCATATGCTTATGGAAATGGCGCGAATGAGCGTGGAAGACGGCTTTACCATGCAGATTCATCCCGGCTGTTTTCGTGATCACAACCTGCAGGTTTACAAGCGTTTCGGCAAAGACAAGGGAGCCGATATACCGGTAATGACCGATTATGTCCACAATCTCTCCGCATTGCTGAATAAATACGGCAATAACGCGGATCTGAATCTTATTGTGTTTACGCTGGACGAAACCACCTATTCGCGCGAACTGGCACCGCTGGCCGGGCATTATCCGGCTATGAAGCTCGGACCGGCCTGGTGGTTCAATGACAGCCGTGAAGGGATGCTGCGGTTTCGCCGTATGGTCACCGAAACCGCCGGCTTTTACAACACTGTCGGCTTTATCGATGATACCCGCGCCTTTCCGTCCATACCGGTGCGACACGACCTGGCCCGGCGGATCGATTGCCGTTACCTGGCCGAACTGGTGGCGGAAGGCGTACTCGATCTGGATGAGGCGGAACAAATCGCTCCCGATCTGGCCTATAACCTGGCGAAGAAAAATTATAAATTATAATACCAGAACGGTAAACGTTTTTACGCATAGTTTGGATGTTATTAAAACGTCGAGGACTCCTCGTCCTGACACTTTAGCACCGATAAAGCAAGATCAGAGCCAATAGGACTCTCAAAATACCAGGATTGTGCAAAGTGTCCAGCTGTTGTTAATCAATAAATGTAAAAATTAGAAAAAGAATATAATAATACTTGACTATAACAAACCAGGTCGCAGAGAATATTATAACAACAAGGTGTTTGCAAAGGTAAACTGAGGAAGAAGAAATATCAAACCTGCAGAGCAATCTTCATAAATGAGTATCAAAACTTGATCGGTACATTTATCTCTGCGATCCTCTTCTGCTTTTGCATCTCTGCGTTTATCACCCATTCATGAGGAACAATCAGTGACTGATCCGCAAAAGAAACAGGATGATCTTTTTTCCGAAGAGACCGAACTCGATCGAAAATTGGGGGTAACGGAAGCCTTTTCCATTGTTATCGGCCGTATTATCGGTTCCGGTATTTTTCGAACACCCGGTCCGATTATGTTGCTGGTAGCGTCGGTGAGCATGTTTTATGGCGTTTGGATTGTCGGGGGTATCGCAACGCTATTGGGTGCCTTTTGTTATGCAGAGCTTGTGGCGATGATGCCGAAATCGGGCGGACCCTATGCTTACCTCAAAGCGGCTTATCCGCCGATCTGGACCTTTTTACGCGGCTGGGCCATGTTTTTCGTCTCCGAAACCGGAGCGATTGCTGCGGTGGCGCTCGTTTTTGCCGAGTATGCCAATTCTCTTTACAGCCTCATCTATGGCCATCCCTTTCCCCTTGCTGTGGAAATTTTGCTGGCCCTTTTTGCCATCTGGTCTTTGACCAGCGTCAACTGTTTCGGCGTTGCCCTTAGCGGTCTGGTGCAAAATATATTCGGTGTTGTCAAGCTCATCGCTCTGGGCGCGGTGATTTTTATCTGTTTTTCCAAGGCCGGAGAAATCACCCATTTTACCGCTTCCTTTTGGCCGAAAGAGTTCACCTGGTCCAGCATGCTGGCCTTTGGCGCTGCGTTGCGCTATGGGTTTTTCGCCTACAGCGGTTGGGAAGGAGCGACCTATGTTGCCGAAGAAGTGAAAAATCCGCGCAAAAATCTGCCGTTATCGATTATTCTCGGCATTATCGGTGTGCTGCTGCTCTATATGGCCGCCAACAGCGCTTATCTCTATCAACTGCCGGCATCGCGAATTGCTGAATCCAAATGGGTCGCGGTTGAGGCCATTGATATGGCCATCGGGACCGCAGGCGGCATTCTTATTTCGCTGGCCGTGATGATGAACACATTCGGCAATGTCAGTACCCAGATTCTGTGCAAAGCCCGTACCTGGTATGCTATGGCCAGAGATGGTCTCTTTATCGGCTGGATGGCAAAATTGCATCCGCGCTACAAGACTCCCAATCGTGCCCTTATCATACAAGGTGCCTGGGCGACGCTGTTGTTATTGGTTGCCGCTTTTGCCGAACATGCCTATGAAACCATCATTGATTTTTTCTCATTTACCTCAGCGGTTTTTAATGTCTCCACCTTTGCCGCGGTTTGGGTGTTGCGGCGTAAATTTCCCAAGGTGCACAGACCCTACAAAACCTGGGGGTATCCGGTAACCCTGATCGTGGTTCTGCTCATACAGGCGTGGTACATGGTGGTGACTCTGATTACCGCCTTGATTCCGTCGTTGCTGGGTATTCTGCTGACCTCAACCGGTTTGCTCTATTATTACCGCGTTCCGCTCCTGCAGCGCTGGCAGCGAATACGCTCCTCAAGGCGATGAAAGTGACCGCTAATCAAATTTTACGCCGTTTTGAAACATTACTGATTTTGAAAGGTAAAATTAACATGATCCTTCATGTCGGACAATGCAGAACGCTCTGTATCCTGTTGTTGCTGCTCTCGCTTTTTGCCTGTCAGCGCGACCTCGGTGTTGATTCACAATCCCTTCCCAGGTTGACGCTTTATTATGGTTATACCTTTAGCGGCTGGAACCAACCCATTCCCAATTCGGCACTGGATATGATTTCATATGTCAATACGGTGGTTATCGATGGGGAATTCGACCTTCGGGCAAACTTGCAGCTTGTAGCAGAGCACAACATGCGAGCCGTGGTGGATATCTCGGCTGTGGTGGCCAATACCATCCCCGATGCGTGGGGAGATGCGCTGGATAGTCTGGCCACGGAGTGGCGAAATCTGGAATCCCATGTTACCGCTCTTTTACTGATACGCCGGCCTTTTGCCTCGCAGCATTTGGTCGGTCAGAACCGCCGCTCCTTCTGGACTACAGACGAGCTCAATGAATGCGTTGGCCTGGTGAAACGGAAATTCCCCGGTCTCAATACGATGATCGTCTATCTACCGTCGCAACAGCTTTCAACCTCGCTACCCGCTCTCGTCGATGCTATCGGAATCGAGTATTACCCTTTCCGACAAAATCATATGCCGACAAAAGAAGAATTCATGCAGGGCTGGACGGATATAAATGATATCTTTTATGAAGGTATTAATTTCTACATCAATCAAATTCTGAATTCAGAACAATACCAGGACCAGCCGCTTTATCTCTTTGGACAGTGTTTTGGAGATATCGAAACCTGGAAACTGCCACCGTCCGAATCGCAGCAATGGTACTATGATGTGGTTGAAGAGCAAAAGGCATTTGCCGCTCTTATTTGGTGGCGTGCTTTTGAGCCGGCGGATACGCCGCAATACAGCCACGGCATTTTTCCCTTTGTTCTGGAGAACGGCACCTTGTCGGAAAGCCTGCCTGCGGTAATCAAGCTACACCGGGAGATCGGGGAGAGGATTGACAGACCGTGGCAGGAGTGAGGGATAGTTGTTGATTCAAATGTTATAACCACAGATTACACAGATTTAAAAGATTTTCTTTCAACATTGAATTGGTGCTAAATTGTGTAATTTGAAAAAAATAGTCATTAGGAAACGGCCTGGGTTTATTGCTTGAATTCGATAAAAGCTAGTGATATATTAAATAATATATATAGCGTTCAGCGTTGGAGATGAATCTTTTTCATTTTTTTATTAAATTACAACTATAGATATAAAGTTTGATCGAATTACATACTGGTTTAATCCGGACAATCTGGTTCATTCGTTAAATCCGCGTTTTTCGCCTGGAGAATTTTTGCTAACCGGTTTTAATCATTATTCAAGGCCAAAAAAGAGGGCAAAACCCGTTTTGGCGGCTTTTCGACGCATAGAAATATGGCCGAACTCGTAGAGTTCTCGGCTGAAGACAAATTTTTTGATGTCATTCTGACCACCTATAATTTCAAAGCTGATGAACAGCTACAAAAAGCGGTTGCCAAAGCTACCAAAGCCGGTATCGGCATTATCGCCATGAAAACCCAGTCGGGCGGTTATGAGAACGAGAATATGAAACCGGCAACACCGCATCAGGCGTCGTTGCGTTGGGTGTGGAAAGATGCCAATATTACCTGCGCCATTCCGGCCATGGTAACATTTGATCAACTGGAGGAGAATTTTGCCGCTCAAGAGATTTATTTCGGACGGCGCGATCAGTTGCATCTGCAAAAATACGCCGAAAGCGTTCAGAACCGCCTCTGTCGGTTTTGTGATCAATGTGCCGGTCAGTGTCCGAATCAGGCTTCGATTCCGGATATCAACCGCTGTCTCATGTACGCCGAAGGGTACCGCGATTATTATCTCGCTTTTCAAAATTATAAAGAACTGGATAGCAGCGAAAATCTCACCGCTTGCCAGAATTGCTCAGGGTGTACGGTCAGATGCAGATACGGCGTTGATGTCGCCTCTAATGTAAAACGCGCAAAAGAACTTTTTGTCTAGGAAAGGATATTGAATGTTTAGAGTTGTATTTATTCTGTTGCTTCTGTCAGTGGCAAGTATGGCTGTTTTTGCCGGATCAGCGGTAACGGATTTTATCCCGGAACCCGATTTTGCCCCCGGCTGGAAATGGGATTTTGAACCCGAGGTGTATGTGCCGGATAATTTGTATGAATATATCAATGGTGAAGCAGAGCTGTACAACAGCTATACTTTTGAAAAAATGGTTACCGGCTCTTATGTCAACAGCCAGGATGATATGCAGACGATCACGGTGGATATCTACGATATGGGATCGCCGCTGGATGCTTTTGGTATCTATAGCCGTTTTCGCCGTCCCAGTCTTGAATTTGCCGATATCGGCGGCGAAGCGATCGTTTCTGAATACAACGTCCGGTTTTACAAAGGTCAATATTTTGTTCAGGTCAATTCAGGGTCACGTGAAGAGGTGATGCAGGCTTTGGTGCGCACATTGGCGAACGACATTGCCGCAGAGTTACCCGGGGCTGATTCTCCGGACGAACTGACGCTTTTGCCACAACCGGGACAACAGCCGCATACGCTGACCTATCACACCAGCGGTTTCATGGGCCTGGAAGCCTTTAATAATGCGCTGGCAGCGGATTATGTGGTTCCCGGGGATACTCTGACGGCTTTCGTCATCCTTACAGATGATAAAGACAAAGCCATGATGGCACTGGCGGCATTTAAGGAGAGCGTTTCCCGGCGCGGCCGGATTTTGGCCACAGAACCGCAGTTCAGCGGTGAATTATCTTACCAGGGCAAAGTGATGGCTGATATCTGCGGCAATCATCTCGTCGGCACCAGCGGATTTCAAAAGAGTGAAGCCGCTCAAAACATGATAAAAGTGACCTGCAAGGGATTATAAGGATATCGAACAGACAGGGGGCTGTATTGATCGTACTCTTTTTTTTTTCGGGTTTCTTAACGAATAAAAACCGCAGCGGTATTGCTGAGAATTTATTTATTTGATTACTTGATCACGAGATAGGATTTATCAGGATAAAACCACAATGCTTGCTAAAAAGACAATTTTATAAAAACCGATTGATCATGACCATTCTTGCACAGATTTTGATATCATAAGATTATCAACTCTTTTTATCAACCTTTTTGAAACAGCTCCGGCCTGTTCACCGTTCCTGACAATCAGGGAACGATCGATACCGGGCCTTCCTGCCGGTTATTATAAAAAATGGTATAATCCAGCGTATTGACCATGGCATCGAAGTTGAGGTCAGCGGCCAGATAACCGCCGGCAGCGGGTTTGGCCAGAGCTTGCCAGAGCTCGTAATCGAGGTGATCGAGGTTACGGCTGTCGTCCATATCGCCGGCCCACATACCCCAATAACCGCTCTCCAGCTCTTTACCTCCCTTGCTGCCGATATATTTATCGATACCGGTGGTAAAATCATAGGTGACGGCGGACATGCCTGTCAGGCTCACCGAATCCGCGCTCATCACCGCCAGGTGATTTCTGTGTTTGAGAATAATAAAATAATAATCGTCCGGGAATCCCGGAAAAGTCAAAAAGGTATTGCCGCTGGTGTCGAGCACGCGCCCGTCGTTGCGGAGAAAAGCGCTCTGGCTGCCGAGAATGGTGCTCGAATCGGTGGCGCAGAGCTGCAACAGTATCCAGTCGACCGTATTGGCCGGAAAAGAGGCTACGGTTTGTGGATCCTGCGGATAGGGCGAGCTGAGCGGCAATTCGCTGCTGAGCGAGGTGCTCATTTGTCCGCCCGATGTATAGGCGCCTTCGATCAGGACTTTAGTATCAACAAAGACCTGCGTCGCCGGTTCCTGCCAGTAGGCAACGTGATCCGAGGTCTTGCCACCGGCGAGATTGAAAAAGCCGCCGATATAGACATTGTTGTTGTTGGTGCCGATGCCCCAGACGTTGTCATTGGTGCCGCTGCCAAGCGCATTCCATTTAAATTGATCCCAGCGCGCCACGCGGCTTGCGGGATTTCCACCCGCTGTGGTAAAATCGCCGCCGGCATAGACATAAAAACCATCCACAGCAATGGCGCGAACCGTATTGTCGAGTCCGCTGCCCAGCGCTTCCCAGCTGCTGGAGCTGATATCCCAGCGGGCGATGTACCTGGCCTCACTGCCGCCGGCATTGGTAAAGGAACCGCCGGTATAAACATAGCCGCTGTTGACGGCAATGGCGCGAACCGTGCTGTTGACGCCGCTGCCGAGGGCATACCAGTTGCTGCCGTCGTATTTGGCGATGCGGTTTGCCACGGCGCCCCAGGTCCAGGTAAATTCGCCGCCGATATAGATATCGCTGCCGCTGACGGTAATGGCGTGAACTGTGCCATTGGTTCCACCGCCTTCATCGCCCAGCTCCTGCCATTCCGAACCGTTCCAGCGGGCGATATAGTTGGCGTCGATGCCGCCTGCCTGAGTAAAATTGCCGCCGGCGTAGACATTATAGCCTACGATATCAATAGCATAAACATTATGATTGGTGCCTGTGCCCAGACTTGACCAACTGCTGCCGTTCCATTTGGCGATGTGATTCGCTGCAACACCGTTAACGTGGTCGAAAACTCCTCCGATATAAACATTGCTGCCGTCTAAGGCAAGTGTATAAACTGTAGAATTCGCACCGGTGCCGAACGTGGACCAGGTGGCGCCGTTAAAGGTGGCGATGCGGTTGGCGTCCGACCCATCCGCCTGGGTAAATTTACCGCCGACATAGAGCATGGTGCCGTCGAGAACGAGGCAATAGAGATCATCGTTGACGGCATCGGCGAAATTGGATGACCAGTTTGAATCTCCTGCCCCCAGTATAACATCGTGTTTGCTTTCGCTAACCGGTTTGAACAACGGCGAGCCGTTTTCGGCGAGTTGCATGGCATAGCCATCAACAGCCAGAGTGCCGCTGAAACCGCTGCCGGTATTGAGGGTGCCGTCATCGTCGATCATGTCGGAAACGTGAAGCGGGGAGGAAGGACCCTCGTCGCGGGCCTCAAGGGTGACGATCATTAACAGCAACAACGCCAACATGTAATAAAGGGAGCGCAACCTCTTAATTTTCATGGCTACTCCAAATTTTGGGAAACTTTTTTCTGCTGATTTCTGCCTAACCCCTGTTGAGCAAACCCTTTTCCGTCATGAATAGCGCGGGGCCTGTGGAAAACGAAAATCGTGCCGGCCAATTGAAGCTGTGGTATTGCACAGCTATTATTCTATACTCGCATTGAGACCGTTTTGCGCATTAAAAAGCCACAAATAGTAGTCGTTTTTATCGGTTTTGCCATCACCGTTCAAATCCGTAGCCGTGTAGCCGGCATTGTCGCTGATGGCATTATGCCAGAGGGTATAGTCCTTGCTGGTGATATGGAGATCCTGATCGATATCGCCGGCAGGCGAGGTGTAGAGACCGGACGCGGTATCGATCAATTTACTCTGATGCGGCAAATAAAAATCATCTTTACCGGTAAAAGTATATACACTTGTAGAGCCATCACTCAGGGTAATGGCGCTGCCGCTGGTCAGACGCAAATGATTGCGATGCGAAACAGAGAGATAATAACTGCCGGCTGACAGGTCGACACAGATCTGTTTGTAATGATTAAGGGCATCGCAGAGCCAGCCATCGGATTGCAGCATGATGGATTGTTGCCAGAGTGGTTCGCCCCCGGGTGTGTCGGCAAACTGCAGCTCCACCCAGTCGCAAATTGCATTATCCAGATGAGAATGGGTGGTGTCGTTATAGGGAGAATAATTGCGAATCAGGTGGTTGGTGCTGAGACCGGTATGCATATTGGCACTTGCCTGATTATAAAACCCCTCCAGATAGAGCCGCACTTGCAGCAGGGGGCCGGTAAAATATTCATCGGCTCCGATATCAACGGCTGTTCCTTGCGGTCGGGTTTGCCGGTCGTAATCTTCGTTCAATCCGGTCACGCTGGTGCCCTGATCCACGAGTGAGGCAACAGCACTGCTCAAATGAAGATCACCGGCGGCGGTATTGACAAACCAGCTTGATTGGGCGTTGGTCACATTGTTCGTTTCCGTGCCGCCGGCACCGTCGCGGGCAAAGATGGGTAAAAAGTAACCGCTGGAGGTGATATAAATGCAGTTATTGGCGATAAGGGCGTTTGTGGTGCCGGCCCAACGGTACTCGATAGCGGACTGGTAATCGTGTTGCTGAAAAATGGTATTGTTATAGATTTCGACGCCGGGCGCGGATTCGGCAACGATCGAGGCATCGCCTTCGAAATTGCCGTCATCGATGTCGGCGTGATAGATCATGTTGTTGCGGATGACGACTCCGGTTTGCGTATGGCTGGAGGTCAGTCCGGCAATGATGCCGCGGTCGCAGTTGATGATTTTGTTGTTCTCAATGATGATATCATCGCAATATTGCCAGAACATGATGGCACCGCCGGTGGGGGAAGAAGTCGGACTGCGGATACCGCGGCAGATATTGTTGCGCACCGTCCAGTTACGGGCGTGCAGGATATCGGGACCACCGGAATACTGCTGATAGCAGTGGCCGCTGCTGAACTCAAAGCTACAATCCTCGATGAGCCCCTTTTCCGACCACTTTGTGTCGTCGCCATCCCATGGCACCTTGATGAGCTGGGTGCGCACATCCCGCACCAGCAGATTTTTCAGGGTCAGACCGTCGGTATCGACGTGGGTCTGGATGGCGTGGTCATAGACCAGCTGCAGCGTCATGTCGCGGGCGGTAAAATGATCGGCATTGACCCAAAAGATTTTCGACACGGCGCTGTTGCCCATACCTTGTCCCTGCAAAATCACCGATTCGCGGTTGCCCGACAGCGAGCCAATGGTAACCGAATCGGCGCTGACGTTGATCTGTACTTTGTTGAGCGTATAGGTGCCGGATTCGATCAAAATCGTATCCCCGGTGGCGGCGCCCTCGACAGCGCTGACCAGGTCGTTGATATTGTCCACGATCGTGGTTCCGGCGATGGCGAGGGAAAAGAAAAAGAGAACAAAAAGCAAAATATACCGAATCATGGTTGCCCCTGGTTGGTTTGGATGGATTGTATTTTTTTGTATTTCAAGGTAAAAAATTTATCTTCTTCGCAGCGTGAGCCAGATCAAAGAACGCGGATTTATCGGATTGCGCGGATGACACGGATTCAATCTTGCAGTTGATCGATGATTTGT
>CAZSOP010000033.1:0-1576 GCA_964608385.1 uncultured Cytophagia bacterium | reverse complement strand
TTTTTTTATAATTATCATCAGCTTTACTTTTCCTTCACACAGGTGCGTCGCACTGGTTCTCATTTGAAAAGATGGGCCACAGGCCCATCCTACTCCCATTTCTCCCGTTTTCTCATGGTTGCCCGTTTGACCTGGCCGAGCTCCATTTTGCGCAGGCGCAAATCTGCCGGGGTGATTTCGATGAGCTCGTCTTCGGCTATGAATTCGATCATCTGATCCAAAGATAACAACTTGGGCGGGCGCATGGTGACGGTGGCTTCGGCTGTGGAGCTGCGGATGTTGGTCAGTTTTTTCTCGCGCGTGATGTTGACGTCGAGATCACCGCTGCGGTTGCGCTCGCCGATGACCATGCCTTCATAGACCTCGATGTTGACCGCTACAAAAAGCTCGCCGCGGTCGGCCATGGCAATGCTGGCATAGGTGGTCACCTTGCCGGGACGGTCAGCGACCAGGGCGCCGCTGGCGCGCTGTGGAATGGGACCGAACCAGGGGGCATAGCCGTCGAAAAGGGTGTTCATGACGCCGGCGCCTTTGGTGTCGGTTAAAAAGTGGCTGCGAAATCCGATCAGTCCCCGCGAGGGAATGGAGAATTCCATAGTAACGCGCCCGTGTCCGGGATTGTTCATGGTCATCATGCGTCCCTTGCGAGACGAGAGTTTGGTGGTGACCGCACCGACAAACTCTTCCGGGATGTCGAGGGTAATCTGTTCCATCGGTTCATGAACCTTGCCGTCGATCTCCCTGGTGATCACCTGAGGTTTGGAGACCATAAATTCATATCCTTCACGCCGC
Source organism: uncultured Cytophagia bacterium (assembly GCA_964608385.1). Lineage (GTDB taxonomy): Bacteria > Zhuqueibacterota > Zhuqueibacteria > Residuimicrobiales > Oceaniaggregativiventaceae > Oceaniaggregativivens_A. The sequence continues at coordinate 784 of CAZSOP010000033.1, read as the reverse complement.
ATGGTCTCTACCAGCACCGCCATCTGCAGCTCACCGCGGCCGCACACCTCAAAGGTATCGGCTCTTTCTGTCTCTTTGATCTGTACAGAAACATTACCCAGCTCTTCCTTGAGCAGGCGTTCTTTCAGATGGCGCGAGGTTAAAAATTTACCCGACCGACCGGCAAAGGGGCTGTTGTTGACATAGAAGATCATCGACAGCGTCGGTTCGTCGACGCGAATGCGGGGCAGAGGCTGGGGATTTTCCAGCGCTGAAATGGTGTCGCCGATGGTAACCTCTGGTACACCGGCGATGGCAACGATATCTCCGGCATTGATCTTATCGACCTGTACTTTTTGCAGGCCGTGGAAGGTATAGCAGGCGGAGAATTTCACAGGGGCGAGGATGCCTTTTTCGCTGCAGAGGCTGTAGTTTCGGTTCATTTCGAGAATGCCGTTATGCAGGCGACCGATGGCAACCTGTCCGACATAGGGATCGTAATCGAGGTTGGTGATCAGCAGCTGCGGAATTTGATCGTCGCGTCCGACCGGGCCTGGAATGGTGTTTAACAGGGTTTCGAACAGAGGGCGCAGATCTTTGCTGCTGTCGTCGAGCTGTTGATGCGCGACACCGGCTTTGGCATTGGTGTAGAGAATGGGGAACTCGATCTGGTCGTCGCCGGCATCGAGGTCGATAAAGAGATCGTAGACGTTATTGATGACTTCGTTGATACGGGCATCGTTGCGGTCGATTTTGTTGATCACCAGGATGACCGGCAGCTTTTTGGCCAGAGCTTTTTTCACCA
>CAZSOP010000032.1:0-16149 GCA_964608385.1 uncultured Cytophagia bacterium | reverse complement strand
TCAGCGCTCTTGGCGAGCTTGGCGGTTTTGGGTACGCATTAACCGGATGAGCCAGTTATAAAGACACAGCCATATACCAAACTTAAAAACGAGTTTACAAAGAACATTTTACCATAGCTCACAAAAAGGTATACGTAAAACCCAATAAATCATTAACATCAGACAGCTTGCAATCACCGGACGATACCGAAGCTACATATCGTCAAAAACGTGGTAACCATTATCCAGGACGTTCTGTCAATATTGTCGAAACTGCGAATCCAGATAATCCGGTTAATCTAATCACTGATGTGGATGTCAATCCTAATAACATTGACGATAGCCAGGTGTTAAATAAGCGTCTTGACCGTTTAAATGACAAACCGCAATCCTGTTCACTTATAAAAGCCGGATAATGTAATCAAAACCATCTTCCCCAACATTGCAAATTCGCGCGACGCTTACCGTAATAACGTCATCTTGATGCTCTCCTGCGCTTCGCCAACCTGCAACATGGCTAAATAAACACCGGATGCGACTTTGTGACCATTCCGATCACAGCCGTCCCAGGTCACCACATGGCGACCGCGATGTCGGCGCCCGTGCGTTAAAAGACGAACCCGTTCTCCTTTCATGTTAAAAATCTGCAGCAACACCTCATCATCATGAAACAGATCATAGGATATCGTTGTAACGGGATTGAATGGATTGGGATAATTCCGGTGTAAAACATAATTCAGAGGTTGCGTTAGCGTTTTTGCTGCTATGATCAGGGTCTGGCTTTGCAGCCGTTGCTGCACTTGCGCTTCGTATAGAGATACGGGCATTAATCCTTGCCGATTGCTTCCTTCGATATAGCCGTCCGCTGCCGGAAAAGAACACGGCGGTTTTTGTCCGGTTATCAAATCACCGGAACAACCAATAGCGTAGTTTTGCGCTGTCGGCGGTTTTTGCACATGCAATTCGCCATCCGCGACATCGGTGTTCCAGGCAATACAATGCGCACTGCCCCATCCATGACTGGTACCGTAATAACCGCGATTGTATAATCCGAGCAAGCGCGGATTATAGCCCGGTCGCGGTCCATCCAGTTCCGTCAAATTATCCCATAATAATCCCATGCTCCAGCGCCGGTGACCCTCGCTGGCGGCATAAGCGCCCGATGACGTACAGTGCAAAAAGACACAGCCGGATGTCCAGCTGGTGCCGTTGGAGACATAATGATGCCGGCCGTTGCTGGCATGACAATTCCTGAATAGAATTTGTTGTGAAGCCGTATATACCTGAAAATTATAGCGTCGTCCACCTGTAACCCGAGACACCGGATCCAGAGCACGGCAATTCTCCACAGTAATCCGTGTCGCCGTATTTGTTCGAACACCTGAGAGGCCAAAGTGCAGCATGGTACAATTGCGTACCCAGGCATCCTCGATCTGGAACAGGTCGAGAGCATTCCAGGCATGATATTCATCAGCCAAATGGGCTGTTTCGATATCGATGCGCAGGTTTTCAATACCGATCTGTGTCCGCAAACCATTTCTGGCGTATTTATAGATATAGGATTGTGATAGCGTCCGAATCAGATGGTTAAACACCGGTGCATCGATTGTGATACGGTTATCCTGAATAGCGGTAATGTATCGATTAAAAACAACCGGCTGACTGCCGGGTTGCCACGGTAAATCGGTTCCCGGTTCCGCACCGGGCCAATCCCAAAATGTACCGCCGGAATCTACAGCAGCAAGCCACCCTTCTGTACAGGGGTGATAGATGATGATATTATCACCCACCTGATACGAAGAGGCGTCTTCCACCTCAAAGGTACGGGAGCCGACCTGTACGGTATCGCTGATGATATCCGTTTCACTGCCGGCGACGCTGTCGCGCCAGCGGCTGCTCCCGCCACCCCCTGCAACCACCACGCTGCGTTGATGAGGGGTATTGCCCACAGCTTTTAGAATGGTATTGTTTTCCGGATTTTCTCCGTCTCCAATGCCACGCAATACCACCCCGTCGATACCGACAGTGACGGTGCCATGGATTTCATAAACACCGGCTGCCAGCAACAGAGCACCGCGAATACCGCGTTCGTCCATGGGCATCAGACCGATCTCAAACAATGCGGTTTCGATATGGCCGGTATTATCCCCATCAACTGGCGAAATCGTTTTTTTGACCTCAACCTCAGGGATTTCAACGCCACCTCCCATGTAACCGGCATAACTGAAATCCGCTATGCGATTACCCTCTTTGTCAGCAACATAAACCAAACTGTCATTCGTCCCGCGGTAGACAATCTGCGATTCCCAGCCATATAACACCTCTAAAATGACCGGCATCCATAAAAACAAAAAAAGAACGAGCCACCTGCAATCAACCAGCCAACTTTTCGTTTGTATCCGGTTTATAATCCTGTTGTTTTGCTTCATTTTTTTATCCATTCAAATCATTCGAGTAAATAGTGCTTGTCAATCCGGAAAAACACAATCAAAAGTATTTTTCTTCGCGCTTTGCGTTCTGCGGTTTACTAAAAAGGCTCAGGTAGCGGCAATGTATCATTTATTTCGTCAACGTCATCTTGCCCACCGCCTGAAAATGACCGGCCTGGAGTTTGTAGAAATATATGCCGGATTCAAGCCCTGATGCATCAAATCGCACCTCGTGCCGGCCGGCATTGAGGGTTTCGTCGACCAAATCCACTATTTTTCGGCCGAGGATATCATAAACCTGCAATGTCGTCGGCTGCGACTGTTTTAGACTAAACCCAATCGTCGTGCTCGCATTGAACGGATTGGGGTAATTTTGCTCCAGGCGATACTTAAACGGCTGTTGTGCTATCAACGAGACGCCGGTGATTTGTTCAAAAACAGCGAGAAGGAACTTGTCCGAGTCCATCAATACCTGCTCCGGATTGGCTTTGCTGTCGAGATCGCCCTGCCATTCTACAAACCGCCAGCCGGAATCGGGAATAGCGGTAATCGTGACCATCGTGCTATCCTCATAGGTTTCCGCTTGAGGATCATACGCTACCGTACCGCCGGAGGAAAAGACATACACCGCCAGTTTGTACTGCGGCGGCACATCCAAAGCAAAAACCGCGTCGAGAACAGTAATCTCGTTCATGGTAAATCTCAGCGTATCCTCATCGCTGCTGATATCGCCCCGCCATTCGACAAATTTATAGCCGGAATCCGGAATCGCAATAGCCGTCACCTCGGTCCCGGGGTTGAATACAACCTGTGTCGGTTCGTATTGCACCTTTCCACCCTCTGAGCTGGTGATCTTGAGCAACAGAGGAACCGGCGTACCGAACCAATCCGGACCGGCATCCTGAAAAGTGAGCGGCCGGTTTGAAATGGGCTCTTGTGAAAACTCATCCGCACCCACATCTTTGAGTGCATCACGGGGTTGACCATCCATATCATGAATGACATCCGGATAATCGCCCTGTGCTGCATTGATAAGCAGACTGGCTTCCGCGGGGCGCCAGAGTCCATCCGGCGCCTCTGTTAGGTTTACGTTTGCAAGCATTATACCATCCGGCCGACTGATACCCAAATCAGGTGACTGTATAATATTTCCTTCCCAGGTCAAATTAATCGGTTCATCTTCCTGGCGAATGGCTTTATAGGTTGTCATAATCACATTATTGGCGATGGTGCAATTTTCCGGCGGCAGGGTTCTTTCCGAATCATTACCGGCACCTATAATCATCGAGTAGCGACAATCGACAAAGGTGTTGAACGCCACCAATGCGTTTTTGACCTGAAAATAGCGGTTCAACGGAGAATTGGGCACGCCGTTCAAGATCGGCAGCGCCGATTTAAAACTGCTGCCGTAAAGACCCTGAAAATAGTTGTTGATAATTTTATGATCCTCGCCGATAACGCGCACACCACCGGTCAGGTCAAGGCGATTACCGATAAAAAAATTCTTTTCCACCGTACAGCGGTTACCGTGCCGCAATGTCAGTGCCCCTTCACATTCGTAAAAGGTATTATAGCGATAGATATTTTCACAGCTCTTGTTGGAAATAATTTCGATTTCGCCATTACAATGCTCAAAATAATTGTGTTCAACAACCGTTCTCGAGTTGAGTAAGGAATAGGTACTGGTGCCGATGCGTATGGTTTCACCACCATTGACGCCCAGTGCCGGACGATGGCCGAAATAGTTGTGATCGATGCGGTGATAATGTGCCGGTGGGCTGCTGCTGCGCTCGAACCAGACCACCAAAGTGGTGCCGCCATTGGTTTTGCCGCTGAAATAACAGTGATCGATGCGATTGTATTGCCCGTAAATGGAGACCCACTTATAATCATTGCTCCGGCTGGAAGGATTATAATCGACGATGGAGGTGTTGGTCAAGCGGCAGTGATGGCTCAAGTTACGGGAACCATTTCTGAATTCAATAACCGCACCGGAGATACTGCGACCGCCGATAAATCTCAAACCGTCCACTTCCAGATAAGTACCGGCAATGCGTAAAGTGGAATGTCCATTCAACACAACAGATCCAGGGGTTTCTGCGCGCAAAACGATGGGATTGCCCTCTTCGCCGTTACCCTCAAAGACGATGCGTTCATCCGTCCATAATCCATTGGCCATCAGCACGGTATCGCCCGGCCGGGCCATGCTCATCGCCGTTTCAATTTCATCAGCATTGGTCACATAAAAGGAGCCGGCTGTAACCGATGTCCCTGATAGCAACATAACCAGGAACAAAATTCCACCGTTTTTACAAAAGTTCACTTTTCACCTCGTTTAATGGTTGGAGTAAATGGGGCTTTATAAAATAATTTGGTTTGGGAAAAAATTATCCTCCCGAAGAACGAATCTTCGGGAGGATTTTACAGATTGGACGTCAATTCATCAACCGAAACCTATTTCATCAAGATCATCTTCCTGACTGAAACATAATCTCCGGAGACCAGCTTGTAAAAATAAACACCGGTTGCCAGATCATGCATCTGGAACATGATATTGTATCGTCCGGCCTTCATATCGCGATCGATCAATGTTTTGACCTCACGACCCAAAGTGTCATAAATCTTCAGGGTCGTCCGTCCCTCTTTTTTCAAACTAAAACTGATATTTGTAGAGGGATTAAACGGATTGGGATAATTCTGATTCAAGCGATACTCGCGGGGCAGTTCACTCAGATCATTCACACCGGTCTCTGCCTTAAACATAGCGGTAACCGATTTATCCGCATCCATGGTTAAACTAACATTCATCTCAACGCTGTTCACATCACCACTCCAGCCCTGAAAAGTATAGCCTGAATCGGCAATGGCGTGCAGCATAACCTCGGTATCGGGATCATAGGTCTCACCCACGGGGGCAGGATCCAATTGAACCGTTCCGCCACCCTCCACCACCACGGTCAGGGCAACATGTGTCGGTACATTGGTGGCCCAGCGCAAGTCGCCTACTGCCTCGCCATCATCTGCCAGACCATAGGCATGTGAGGCCGGCAACAAGGTATAGTTGCGTTCCGGTGGTGCTTCATAGAGCGGGTCAAAAGACCACTGGGTGGTGGTATCCTTTGTCGCTTCCTCTTCCAAATCGACATTGCTGCTCGCATTATACGTCAACAGATGAGAAGCATGAGACGTACCATAAATCCTGAGAATATCGGGATGGCGTTCCACCTTAAACAATTGATTGGTAAAAATGCAATTCTTCACTGTGACATCTTTGGTGTCTTCCGGATAGAGAACGCGATAATCCGATTCCCAGTCCGTGGAATCAAAGGTACAGTGATTGACCCATACTGTGGCATCGGGATTGTCCCGCATTCTCAGCGCTTCGCGGCCACAACGAACAATGGTCGTATTTTCCAGTTTAACGTACTTTATGGTATTGGGCTCTTTGAGATAAATAGCCTCTTTCCCACATTCCCTGAACGTGCTGTTGGTGATGATCAGCGAATCGACCATACTGAATAAATAGACCTTGACGTGCACCTGGCCGGCGTCATGGAAATAACAATCGTCGATTCTGATTTCCGCATTCAACGTATCATCATCGGTTCTGATCTGGTATTTCGAACCGCAGACTTGCAGGCCTCTAAGCAGCAAGTTTCCGCCCGGACGCTTGAACTGAAACACACCGGAAGCATAGCCAAGGTCAGGATTTCCCTGGATCCTGGGTCGTTTACTCAGACCCTCTTTTGCCACCACGGCAAGATCCATATCCACGGTAATAAAATCATGCGCCGGCCACACACCACCATCCGTTGTCAGAACGATGGTATCGACCTGCGTATTATTGCGAACGAATTCAACAGCGCTTTCCAGAGTCCAGGTGGTGTCAATTTCGAGGATACCACCGGCAACAACAATTTCTGTAAAGGTCGCAGTAAGTGAAACATCATCACCCATCTCGACCGTCAGCGTATCCTGGTCGTCTGTTATATCACCGCTCCAGCCGTTGAACTGATAACCGGCAAGAGGCATAGCCACCAGTGTCACCACTGTCGTGGAATCATAAGTTCCATAATCAGCATAGGGTTCGGGATCCATCATCACCTCACCCAGACCGACAATCTCAACATCCAGAGTCTTTTGCGGTACCACCGTTTCAAACGTTGCGGTAATTTCTTTGTCTCCGTCCATAGTAACTGTTAGCGGATTCGCCGTATCGGCAACATCTCCGCTCCAGGCGCCGAACTCCATGGACGAGGTATCTGAAACCGCGGTCATGGTTACGTCGGTACCTTCATAAAATACATATTCTTCTTCTTCCAGAGAAGCAGGCTCGAAATTGACATGCCCAACTCCTATCGTAGAGAGGGTAATGGTATACTTTTCCAGGAGCGGTTCAAAAATCACCTTAACCGACTTTGTGGCGTCCATCGTGATGCTGGCACTCGGTGCATCGGGTGGAAACACAAATGCATTTTCCCAACCGGCGACTTTCCAGTTATACTCAGGCGTGGCGGTTACGGTGACCTGAGTGCCGGGATCATACCAACCGCCGTCCGGGTTCAGGCTGACCTCTCCTTTGCCCTCGGTCATCACGGTCAGGTGGAACTTGTCTGGAGAGACCTCCCAACGCAAATCTCCCATGGCACGAGCGTCATCAGCGGCACCGCGAACGGGCGAGTTATCAGCCAAACGGTAATCGTCGTTAGCCGAATCAAAATAAAGCGGATCGACCGCCAACATACCATCACCAATCGTTGCGTTATCGGTAATGCTTACATCTCCGGCGTTGAAGAGATTACAATGATGGATGGTTGAGGTTCCAAAAAGCCTGATCGCATCGCTGTTCGTCCCCAGCTTGTTGCTGATAATCGAATTTTTTACCTCTACATTTTGCACGCCCTCTGGATAAATCGCGCGGTAATCTTTATCATAGGTAATGGAATCAAACGTACAATGATTGATCATCATAACGGCATTATCGTTGTCACGGACACGAATCGCTTCACGGCCGGTGTGAATAAAGGTACAATTTTCAAATTTTGCATAATTGAAGGTATTGGGTTCCTTCAGATAAACGCCTTCCTTTTCGCAATCCCGTAGTATCGTATCAACGACAATCAGGGAATCAACCATAGAGCTGCCGTAAACCTTTACCAGAGTTTCCTTGGCGGTATGACCATAACAACCCATAATTTTTAAAATCGCATTAGTGCCGCCGTTATCGACCCGGATGAGGTGTTTGGCGTTAAAAAATTCGACGCCGATCAGGGTGAGATTACCGCCGCCTTCAAGTTTAAAAACACCATCGGCATCGCCAAAATCATCATTCTGAATCACGGGCATCTGCGTCAATCCTTCACGCGCCCGTACCGTGATGCTTTTATCCAGCTTGATACCGGACGTTTCCAGATAAAGTCCGCCGTTGGTCACCAGCTCGATGATATCACCATCTTCAGCGGCATCATAAGCTGCGGCGATTTGGTCGGTTCCCGCTTCCACCAGGTGTACCGTGGGCAATTCAAGCGTCGGATCCCAGCGCAAATCTCCCATGGCAAATCCGTCATCAGCCATGGCTAAAACCGGAGAATCCATGGCCAGGGTATAATTACCGGCGGTGGGGTCGGTATAGAGCGGATCCACTGCCAACATGCCGTCGCCAACCGTAGCATTATCAGTGGTGTTGACATCCCCGGCGTTGAAGAGATTACTATGATGGATGGTTGAGGTTCCAAAAAGCCGGATGGCATCGCCATGTGTGCCCAGCTTGTTGCTGATAATAGAATTTTTAACCGTTACATTTTTAACGCCTTCCGGATAGACAGCGCGATAATCCTTGTCATAAGTTATGGAATCAAAGGTACAATGATTGATCATCATAACGGCATCGTCATTATCGCGGACGCATATGGCTTCGCGACCGGTATGCAGAAAGGTACAATTTTCAAAATGGGCATAGTGAAAGGTGTTGGGTTCTTTGAGATAGACACCTTCCTTGCCGCAATCGCGCAGAATGGTATTCTTGATGATGAGCGAATCCAGCCAGGAGCCACCATAGAGTTTGACCAGGGTTTCATTGGCGGTATGTCCGAACGAATCCATGATTTTGAGGACGGCGCTGGAGGAATCGTTATCGACACGGATAAGGTGTTTGGCATTGAAAAATTCCACCCCAATCAGGGTCAGGTTACCACCGGCGATCATCTTGAACACACCGTCGGCGTCGCCAAAATCATCATTCTGAATCTGCGGCAGCTCTTCCAGGCCTTGCATTGCCCGAATGGTGATGCTCTTGTCCAGCTCGATACCGCTGGTTTCCAGATACAAACCGCCGTCGGTAACCAGCTCGATGATATCACCATCGGCAGCAGCTTCGACAACCGGCCCAAGCGCATCGGTGCCCGCCTCAACATAATGAATGGTTTGAGAAAAAGAGGGATTAGCGATAAACAGCATAAAAACAAAACATACGAAAATAAATGGTATCTTTTTCATATCTTCCTCCTTAATATGAGGATTCTAACGAATTATAATAGTTAAAAGTGTAGAGCCCTCACCTCCTTTCGTATCACAGGTTTGATTACCGTTTTATACAAGCCTCACCTCCTTTATGGCTTATTTGATTACGATCATTTTTTTTACCTGTTCAAAATGTCCTGAACTGAGCTTGTAAAAGTACACACCTGTAGGAAGATCAAAGGCGTTAAAGGTGATTTCATGTTCGCCGGCGGTAAAATGTTTTTCAAAAAGCGTGAACATCTCCTTTCCCAGCACATCATATATAATCATATTCGTTCTTCCAGGATTTTTCAAAGAAAAGACAATGGTTGTTGTCGGATTGAAAGGATTGGGATAATTTTGCTCCAGTTTATATACGTGAGGATTTTTCGACTTGTCTGCAACGGCAGTTGAAGATGATTCAAAGGTAACGCTAAAATCAACAGCGGAATTGACGTCTACCGTCACCGGATTATCGGAACCGGCCAAATCTCCTCCCCATCCTGCAAATAACCAGGCGGAATCGGGGGCTGCGGTTACGGTGACCTGTGTCCCTGCCGGATAACTGCGCCCGACCAACGGCGGATCGCATACGATCGAACCGTCGCCGGTCTTGGTATAATGAAAGGCAATGCGGCTCGGAGAATTGGTAGCCCAGCGGCGGTCGCCGAGAGGCCCATTGTCGGAAGCACCAAAATAGGCCGGAGAATCCGGTAAAAGGGTGTAATCCATGTTGGGCGCATCTGCATATCTGGGATCAAAGCCATAGATGGTATGTTCATCTACACCCATACCCTGATTTTTGGAGACGTAAATTTCCGTCCCCTCGTCTGTGCCATCAAGAGTGGTGATGTTAAAAGAATCGACACAGCAAATATGCGAGCCGGGCCGCTGAATCTGAACGAGAAAATCGGTACGGTCCAGTCGCGATATACCGGGTAGGCGGCTGTTGGTAATAATAACATTTCTAAACGTCGTGCCAAAGTTGTTTTTGATATAGCACACTCTGGTGGCACAATTATTTATCGTAAGGTTCTCAAGCATGAGATAGGCATCCTCTGTACTCTCATCAGTGTCCGCATAAAATCGAATGCATTCAGCATCAATATCGGTAAAGGTGCAGTTTCTGACAATGAGCGTATCGGCAACCCGGTCAATGGCATATTTTTCCGTTTCAGTAAGCCGTATCGCTTCATCTCCGATTCGATAGAAGCTGCAATTTTCAAAAACAATAGTACCGGCTTTAATAGTGGGATCATTTTGACCATCCGGCCGGTTGAAATAGAGGGCATGACCTCCATTCATTTCGGGCACCACTTGTTTGTCACGAATAATATTCCTGAAATCACAATTTTTTACCCGAATATTGGTGCCGATTTTAACAAATTTTTGTCCGCCGGGATAATCGCTCGGCGTATGTCGGACACGAAGGGCATATTTCATACCATGGCACTGTTCGTGCCCCCCGTCAAAGACGACGCCTTCAACCGTCAGATCATTGCAGACATAAAAAATCTCCAGCACATTGGAATCCGGATCGCTATGCGTAATAATCGGTTTTTCCGCCAATCCCGGTGCCGCGACTATGGTCAGAGGTTTTTCAATCAACATGGGAACCGTATCCTGTGTTGTATAAACCCCACCGGGGGTGACCAGGACAATCGAATCAACATTATTGTGAAAGACGTATTTGAGCGCCAGGTTAAAATCGTACTCATCCGTCGCCTCGATTTTTGAAGCAAAAAGGGTGTTGGCCATCAAGAGAAGAACAGATGCCAGAATTAAGGTTTTAGCAAACTTCATGATTTTTTCTCCTTTTTTTTATCATCCCAAAACAACTGTTAATACGTTTATCCTTTCTTATCACCTCCCGCTTGTTAAAAGATATAGGTATACCCGATCGATAGATTATCCAGGTTGATCACGTTATAATTAATATTGCTCATATATTGATCATAATATTTGAGCCTTCGGATTTCATAGGCGATATCAAGGCGTCCCATATCGAAAAGTTCAAGACTGAGGCCCATACTGTAACTGTTGGCAGCCGGACCTCTGTCCTTAAAGGCGGATCCATCCGGCAGAAAAGTCTGTGGCAGATATTGATATCCGGCCATCAGGGTTAAAGCCGATGAAAGCTTTACGCCGGCACCAAATCGCAGAATATGCTGATCCATCCAGACATTATGAGTCGTATCCGTATACTTGTCGGCAAATTCAAAGTCGGATGTACTGTAATTGGTAAACTGATAATCAAAGGAGAAGAGAAAGCTCGATGTCGGAGTCATATGAAAACCAAAGCTGTATTGGGCCGGAAATTTTGCTTCATCTTCACCGGTTAGCGTCGACACTGTAGATCCTGCACTATCCGTGATGGTTTGGGTATATTCCCATTCGCGGCTTATGGTACGGGGGAGAAGAATATTGATCCCAATTGAAAAATTATCAAAATTGTATATACCGCCAATCGTTGCGGATATTGCGGAAAAAGTTGAGGAACCCGAGTATTGGGTCTTCAGACTATCAAAACCAAAACGAAAGCTGTTTTGATTTGCCAGATCGAAATAGCCATGCTTGTTGAGATATTGGCGATCTTCGCTTTCCCCCCTGAGAAAACTCAGTCCCATACCCAGGTGGAGCCGTTTGCTGAATGCAAGGCCGAACCCGATTCTGCCACTTTGTAAATCTCCGGTTCGTTGACGTAAAAATCGGTACCAATCCACGCGAATGGTATCCAGCCCGGTTATTCGTTCAGGCATATTGTACTTGGTGTATCCCGGATGAGGATCGAGATAGGTGTCGTTACGATCAAAATCCAGCACATTGAAATCATTCTTATAAGCAGCTGATACGGTCATTTTTTTATTCAGTACCCGAAAGGGATAAGCAATGGCAATGGAGTTGAGTGCAAATCCATTCTTCTCCTGCATCCAATCCGCTGCTTCTTCACTAAATGGTTCCAGTCCGGTATCGGGTAACCGAACCTGATAGGAGGTATCGATGGCGAGTTCATCATCCCACATCGGCAGACCCGTCAATGGATCGATATTGGCCGGATCCGGCGTGTAAAGTCCTTCCAGATAAAAAGGCAGCGTAACAAAAAGTCGATTGGGTCGATATTCCTGATTTTCATACCATTTTTTGCCATAATTATTTACCGACACGGAAAACGCAAAATCCTCTATAGCCGATAATCCCGCAGGATTATAATATAGCGATGCAAGCTCTCCCGACATTGAAGTAAAAGCATTGCCCATGGCGATCGCCTTAACGTCATAGTCCCGGATCTCTGAAATACCCTGAAAAGCCAGATCATCGCCGCGGTGCTGTGACCATGCTGATGAAAACACAAACAACGCAATAAAGGCGATGAGGATATTGAAATTCAATCGGTTATGATGAAATAAGGAAATAAACATATTCATTTCTCCTCAACTATTTAGAATTCAAATCCAACAGAGAACCGGTTTATATCGCCCAAATAGTCGCCGTAATCATTATAGGAATAATCCACTTGAATAATCTTGTATTTGAGTCCAAATCCGAGGCAAAATCCTGCAGAGTCATAATTTACTTTATAGCCGCCGCGAAAAAAGAAAAGATCGGCAAAAGCGTATTCCATGCCAAAATTATACTGCTGATCATAATCGCGCGGCTGGACGATATCGAATGAAAAGAGCAAAGATTGGTTAGCCGTGGTCATAAACAAATTATTTACGGGAGAAACGAAAAAGGCGGAAATACCGATATTCATCGTCTGCGGCAAAGGATAGGATTTATCATAATATTCGACTTTTGGGCCAAAATGTCGGAGGGTTGCGGCTAATTTAATGCTGCGCCAGCCCGTGTTATAAAAAATACCACCATCAAACATGAGTACGGACTTTTGCTTGACGTCCATATTTTCAGTCGCATATTTTGCGGTAATACCAAAAGAAAACTTGTTGGTCAGCATACGGGCAAACCCAATCCCCAGCACATTGGCGCCGGGATTGATAATTTCGCCGGTCAAACCCGGGTTGTAGCCATCGGCAAGGGGTTTTAATTGCTCGACCGTCGTTACCTCTATCTCACCATAATCCGCATACATCCCCATGATCCCTAAAGCCCAGATACCATTATACGAGTAAGAGGCTGAAAACGATCTTTGCCCGGTATCGAGAAACCAGTCAACATCCGAAATAACGGCTGAAAAGCGATCCTGCTGTGTCAGCATAGCGGGGTTCCAAAACATCGCATCAGCACCTGTAGCAAGCGAAGAATAGGCCTCGCCCAAAGCCGTAGAGCGCGCACCGGGCATGACTTTTAAAAACTGAAACGAGGTCACTCCCACTTTTTTGAAGGCAAAGAGCTGCCCTCCCATTAAAAATGAGCTGATCAAAATAAAAATGATCGTTAGTTTTATATGGTTAATGCGTGCCATAAACCATTCTCCACATTTATTTCATAATAATGAATTTACCGCTTGCCCGATCCCCATCAGGTGTCGTAACGACATAAAAATAAATGCCGGATGCCATTTCCTGATGATTCAGGGTCACTTGAGTTTTATTGGTTGAATAGACAGGCTGGTCATGTTCGATGACATCGACCAATTGACCGGCATAAGAGTAGATTCGAATGGTACAATTGTCCGGCAAACCGTAAAAGCCCAGCGTTTCCTCCGGCAATCCCTGAAAACCGGACCTTTCCATAAAAGGATTGGGAACAACATAGACCTTGTTCATTTTCTCTACCGAACGAATGTTTTTTTGCCAAAAGGTCGCATTGGACTTGGCGCTTTGCGTGCTGTTTTCATCCACAGAAGAGATGGCATAGAATCTGGTGTCGCCGACGCTAAAGGATATATCATCGTCAATATATTCATAAAAGCCATCCTCATTGATAGACTGACCGACATCGACGCTGTCGATGACGGCCCATGGACCCATTCCGGCAACACTGCGGTAAATATAATATTTCGAAATAGTACTTTGCAGATAAGGAAAATTTTCCTGATCGGGTTTCCACGTCAGACGAATTCTCGCATCCGGTGTGTTCTGTATAAAAAGGGCAGGAGCCGGTGGTGGCATTGATGGCAGTCTGTAAACACCGTCTCTGGGATGATCTTCAGGCCAAACCGGTGCTTCGGGTTCATAGCCGAGATAAGCTTCGAATGCTTTCCGTGTTACATCGTGTACCGTCACAACATTCGAGTTGACATAATCAGGATAGCCAAAATCATCAATATAGCGCTCGGTCAGGGTTTCGCCATTGATGACCACAGGACGGTTCCAGCTCGGAACATAGGACCACTGATCCGTTTTACTGCCGCCCTCAACCCGTTTACCCGGCTCTGCGCCATAGCCGATGACTTCGGCAATCGAGAACTCGAGTTTATCGCCGGGTTCGAGCGTATAAGGTCCAAAGGTTATTAATCGCATACCGGCATCCGCCGTTTGCCGGTAATTAAATGCAGCTCTGCCGATCCAGCGATCTTCAGGGTCCGGCGGATCCGCCCAGGTGGTACTGCGCAACTTGTAGACCCCGCTCCATCTCGTTACCGGATTAAAGGGATCCTTTTCGTGCATCATTTTCTGACTGTTGGTGTTCCCCGTACTCACCTTGTTACACCAGGGCTGTTTCATATGAAAATTTTCATCAACTTCAAAATACCAGGTATAATCATAGTTTCCCTGATCATCCGGCAACTCGTTCCTGAGCGCAAAGTGATGAATATTAGGATCATAATTCTCTGCAAATACGGTTGTAGAGCGAATGCGGCCGGGCTGCGCTGTTTCCGATTCATTCTCAAAGCCCAGCACCGCCGCCGTATCCTCGAGCGCTGCCGGCACCACCTTTGCGAGGTGGTTTGTATCATAGTAAAGAACCGCCCATCCAGGGGCTTGCGGACTGCACAAGCCACCGCCGTTCTTTCCGGTCTGAGCAAATTGCAGAAACAGTTCCTTGTTGGGTTCCGGTTTGGCCATGATGTCTTCAGTGACGTTCATCTTGAGATTAAGATTCCAGGTCAGCCAGTACTCCGCATCCCAATAATTACGCAAATCGCCGCGGTAGATTCCCTGCTCGTATTTCCATTCCTGATACCAGCGCTGAAATCCGTACATGGAGGGAGCAAATCCGTAATTGAAACAAACCATAACATCTTTAAGGGTTGTGGTTTGTTCAATGGTATTGGTCTTTCCATCGGTATCACCGGTGTATTCAAAAGTATATTCATAAATGATAAAGTCATCATAATCGGGAAAACTCCAGGCGCGAGAGGTTCGCGTCACCGTGATCCCCACAGGTGTGGCCCAGCCGGCGGTAATGATCTCTTCCGCTTCATCCGGATTATAGTCCGGATTGACCGTGCCGTCAGCAAGGATGGGAAAATTTTCCACTTTATCTATCGACAGCGGAAAACTCCAACGGTTGAAGACCTTTTCCGGACTGCTCGATCCGACAGCACCGCAGAGCGCAAAGAGACGATTGTCCTCCCCGGGCAATCCATCCAGATTGGCGCCGATATAGACGCCGGCACCCAATAAATTATGTTGACCGCTATACTCTATTCCATTGACAATTGTCGCAGAACGGGACGGCCATTCCATCAGCGGCACGCTGGTCTGGTTGCCCGCTTCGCCGGTTTGCCACGCTCTACCGATTTCACCGGTGTTGAAGACGGTCTCATGCAACATACCCCTGTCGTGAATGCGATAATCCTTGACCTGCGTAAACAAGACCGTGTTCAACATCAATACAAAGATAAAGCAGATAAAATAATTTTGAGTTAATCGCATATTAAAATACTCCAAATCTTGAATTAATATTCAATCACACAACCAATACGAAAATGCCTGGGTTCATTGTCCAAAAGATAGAGTTCCTGACTGGTGATATATGGTGTGTATTCTTTATAAGTTAAGACTTCTCTCCGATCCGTATGCCAGCGCGTATAAGCCTCCTGCCCGCTGGTAAAGGTGCGGGAATAATGCCATTCAATTTCATCAAGCAAGTTGTATCCTTCGACGTAGAGTAAAAAATTGGTGTTTTTATATCCCAGCCGTTTTTGAAGCCGTAGTCTCAGGTTCTTTTCCCAGGGTGTTCGCTGATTGTAGCGCAACCCTTTACCGGTTTCATCCCAGGTATAGGGACGTCCCGACATGATGCGGTAGGTTCCGCTAAGACTCAGATTCGCCAGGGGTTTGATACCAAAAACAGAAAACCACCCTGAAGAGGGAGTACGGTATTTGAGTTGAAT
>CAZSOP010000031.1:0-16218 GCA_964608385.1 uncultured Cytophagia bacterium | reverse complement strand
ATCTCAACCGCAGTCTACCAAAGAACCGGCGCGATCATGCTCTCCGGAGAAACATCAGTCGGCAAATTTCCTGTTCGCTGTATCGAAATGATGAAAAAAATTGGGGAATATGTGGAACAAACGGATCGATTCAAAAAAAATAAATCCGCATTTAATCTCCTTAAAAATCTTTGATTTCACGGTTCCTCTCTTTTCCTTTCAATGACCGTACTTTTGTGTTTTTTTTTGAAAAAGGCGATTTCTATTAGGGTTTCCTGCCGCTCATACGTAGTATAGATTAAAATGAATGGCTGCTCCAGACGCCGGCTTTTACCCAAGGTGACTAAAAGCAGGCGATTATGATCGCTTATCGTGACTTCCGGACACGAGCAATAAGAGCCTGTAGCCGGCGGAATGAGCGCAATGTCGGTTGTCGATCGTTGCTGTTGCTGTTCATTATCAAACACTCCTGTGGGAATGTTGCTATAGCGTATTGGTTGCCTGGACGCCGGCAGCTGCTGAGATAATTTCAGCAAACAGTCCTCTTCCTGCTAAAAATTACTGTTTGTATGGACCTGGATCATGGAAAGCCTTATCTTGCCTGCAGCTGCTGCGTCCTTTTTTTTTTGAGCCTGGCTGAACGAGAAGCTGAAAACGGTACCGCCGGTCAGGATAGGGATCGAGACCATCCTTTTATTGTCCATCTTTTTAGTCGTCCGGGTTATTACATTTGCTTGTTGAGCATAATTTTTGTACCTTTTCTCGTTGGTTGAAGATTGAGAACGGGATTTCAAGTGACTCTCAGCGTTATACTCGTCAGCTATAATGTTCGTTTGTTTCTGGATCAGGCTTTAATTTCTCTGCAAAACGCCCTGACCGGCTATGACCATGAGATTATTGTTGTAGATAATGCCTCTACGGATGGAAGTGCTGATTTTGTTTTTCGGAAATTTCCCCGGGTTCGGTTGATTAAGAATAAATCCAATGTCGGCTTTGCCCGCGCCAATAATCAGGCCCTCTCCGTTTGTCAGGGCGACTATATCTGTCTGATTAATCCGGATACAATCGTTCAGGAAAATACATTTACTGTACTGTTAAAATTTTTGCAGGAACATTCCCGAGCCGGACTGGTCACCTGCAAAGTATTGAATCCGGATGGAACGCTTCAGCTTGCTTGTCGCCGCAGTTTTCCCACAGCCTGGATCGCTTTTACCAAAATCACAGGCCTGGCCGCGCTTTTTCCAAAAACCAGACTGTTTGGTCGTTATAATCTGACCTTTCTGCATCCGGAAAAAACGGTAAAAGTTCAAGCTGTATCCGGCTCTTTTATGTTTCTGCGGCGTGAGGTCCTAAACACAGTGGGCATGCTGGATGAAAATTTTTTTATGTACGGAGAGGATTTGGACTGGTGTTTTCGCATTCATAATACCGGATACGAGATTTTTTATGTACCCGAGACTCAGATCATCCATTTTAAAGGGGAAAGTTCCAAAAAAAGTCCTTTTGAACAACGCCGGCTTTTTTATGAAGCAATGCGTCTCTTCGTCAAGAAGCATTTTCGGGGCAGACAGGCTTATATCCCTTCCTGGATTTTAATCGGTGCTATATGGATTCGGGCGGTCTTTTCCTATGGCAACCATCTCCTCAAGGCATTTGCGATTCCTCTGCTGGATTTCTTTTTTATGACCATAGCCATGATTATTGCGATTTTGTTTCGTTTCTATCCTGAATTTCCCTGGCAGGCCTTTTTGAAAGTACATCTGCTTTATTCAATAGTCTGGTTATCGTCTCTTGCCGCTCATGATGCTTTTAAAAGGTGGAGATTCTCCGGGTCCAAGGTTGCCGGCGCTGTTGCTATCGGTTGGCTGGTGAACGCAGTGATTACCTATTTTATCAAAAGTATCGCTTATTCCCGCGCTGTAATCCTGTACGCCGGGGCAATGAATATGATATTTTTACCGGGATGGAGAATCTTACTCTACTCTCTTGCAAAACGATACGGTCATTCCGTGAATCGCCTGTTTCGATTTCCGGTTTTGGGAGTGCGATCCGTGCTGGTGGGGGACAGGCAGTCGATAAAGAAGATCATCAAACGCCTGAGAGAATCCAACCATTATGAAAGCATTGTCGGGGTCATTATCAGCAGTGATCATATCGGTGAACACGAAATCGAGGGTGTGCCGGTATTGGGAAAATTAAAAGACATTAATGAGATTGTTGCCCGTGAACGCATCGACCAGGCCATCTTTTCAATCAAGACCATGACCTATAATAAAGTCGTCACCACGATTGCCGGTAATCAGACGGGTCGGATGCAATATAAACTTATACCCAGTGATATGAACGTCATGATCAGTAAAACCAGTATCGACTATATAGATGATTTCCCGATGATCGATATTGACTATAAACTTCAAAATTCTTTTTTCCGGCTGGTGAAACGGTTGTTTGATTTGGTTTTGGCCTTGCTGTTTCTGGTATTAACATTGCCTGTGATAGCATGGCTTTATTTGATCAAGCGAAAAAAAATTGTCAGGCGATCGACATTTGGTGATAAAAAAGCCGGAACACCCTATCATCTCTTCTCCGGCGGTGAAAAGTCCGGCTGGTCGGTTTTTTTACCGGCTCTTTTCGATATACTCAGGGGACGCCTGAGTTTTGTCGGCAGGGATTTGCACATAAAACCTTCTGATAGCAATTTAGGTCACCTGTTAAAACCCGGACTGACCGGCCTGGAGCAATTGCACAAAACCGGTCTCAGCAAACGGGAGCGCGAGGGATATCATCTCTATTATCTGCAGAATTATAGCCCCTTTTTGGATTTGGAAATCATGTTAAAATCTCTTTTTCGGCAGCAATATGTAACCTGATTGAGTATTTATTATAAAGCGGGCGGTGGTTAAGCGGTAATGCAAACAGGCGCACCCGAATCCGCTAAAGCGATAAATAGATGAAAAAAGTGTTGTAAAAATGGAAATGAGTGTATATTTTAACCTTGATATCATCCATATAAACAAAGGATTTGTTTATTATGCCGACTTTTGTTCTCGATTTTGAAAAGCCCATCGCAGAGATTGAAAAACGAATAGAAGAATTGAGAGATTATTCCCTGTCTGAGGATATTGAAATAAAGGACGAAATTCAACGTCTGGAAAATAAGGCCCGGCGTTTGCGCCTGGATATTTATTCCAAGCTCAGCAACTGGCAGCGGGTGCGGTTGGCTCGTCATCCCAACCGTCCCTATACGCTGGATTATGTTGAGCGAATGATAGATGATTTTGTCGAATTACATGGCGACCGTGTATTCGGAGATGATCCCGCTATCATTGCCGGCGTGGGAAAACTGAGTGGTCAGCCGGTCGTTCTTGTCGGCCACCAAAAAGCGCGTGATACAAAGGAGAAACTACGTCGAAATTTCGGCATGCCCCACCCGGAAGGGTATCGCAAAGCATTACGGGTGATGAAGCTCGCAGCCCGATTCGGCAGGCCTATTATCACTCTGCTGGATACCTCCGGGGCTTATCCCGGAATCGGTGCTGAAGAGCGAGGTCAGGCGGAAGCTATCGCCCGCAACCTTTTTGAAATGTCTCATATGCCGGTTCCCATTATTATCGTGGTAATAGGAGAGGGTGCCAGTGGTGGCGCTCTGGGTATCGGTGTCGGCGACCGTATTTTTATGCTGGAAAATACCTGGTATTCCGTTATCACGCCCGAGGGATGTGCGGCTATCCTTTATCGGGATGCCTCTCATGCACCGGATGCCGCTGAAGCGATGAAAGTAACCGCAAACGATCTTTTGGATCTGAAAATTATAGATGGTATTATCAAAGAGCCCATAGGAGGCGCTCATAGCAATCACGACGAAGCCGCTGCGATCTTGAAGCGCAAGCTGGAAGAAGAACTCGAAGAATTAATACGTATTCCCCCTCAGACCCTGATAAAAGATCGGGTGGAAAAATTTGGAAAAATGGGCGTCTGGACAGAATAAGCATCCGCTCGAATAACCTTTCTCTGTTTTTCCTCACACTTTTAACTCCATCTGGTTTCCGGTTTGATCCGTAAACAGTATAGAAAAGGCTTGACTCTTTTTTAATATTATGATATATTTTCTATTTATAATATTTACTTGGTGTGTTAATGCTCATGTTAAACAACAAGGTTCTTTTGCTCAATCAGAATTATGAGCCGATGACGGTCATTCCGGCCAAAAAAGCCATCATTTTGATTTGTCTGCAAAAGGTAGAAATCGTCGAACAACATGATTTATTCGTCAGATCTCAATTTTGGTCTGTCCCGCTGCCGAGTGTCATCCGTTTGCGCTATTATATTCGAATACCTTACAGGCGGGTGGAGCTGACAAGACGGAACATCTTCAAGCGAGATCACAACCGATGCCAGTACTGTGGTACGACCAAAGCACCTTTGACAATAGACCATGTGGTACCGAAAACCAAGGGCGGCAGAGATACCTGGGAGAATCTGGTCTGTGCCTGCGTAAAATGCAACAATAAAAAAGGCAACAGAACACCGGAACAGGCTAACATGACACTGTTGAACAAACTGCGCCGTCCGAATCATTTGTTCTTTATACAGAATTTTATGGGTGGCAGGGAAGAGACCTGGCGTCCCTATATCTTTATCAATTAATTTTTTTGTGCGGTCCGAAGCTTTAAATAATTAAGCTGATAAACCAAGGATACCGATTATCTGCTCAAGCTGTTGATCTTTACATCACTTTTTTTGTTGTGAGAAAGACGAATTCAATGGCCGTTTCAAAACGGCCTTTATTGTATTATAACATAACCTGGTACCATTTGTAAAAAATGCCCTATAAGGTCAAGCTGGATACATTTGAAGGTCCTCTGGATCTTTTGCTCTACCTGATTAAAAAAGAAGAGATCGATGTTTATGATATTCCTATCGCCCATGTTACCAAACAGTATCAGGAATATCTTGAGATCATACAGTTGCTGGATCTCGAGGCTGCCAGCGATTTTATTCTGATGGCGGCTACATTGATGCGTATAAAGTCAAAGATGCTGTTGCCGAAACCCGAATTTGAACAAGATGAAGAAGAGTATGCAGATCCCCGGGAAGAACTCGTTCACCGCCTGCTGGAATACAAGCGCTTTAAGGATGTAGCTGAAGCGTTCAAGTCTATTGAAGAGCAGGAAAGATTGCAATACGTTCGTGGTCGTTACAAGTTTGTTGATGATGGTATAGATTATAGCAGCGATAGCAGCGATCAGGCTTCTATATTTGATCTTATTGCAGCATTTCGCAGGTTGTTGGTGGAGCATAAACAGACTCCGGTTCATCGCGTTGAAGAGATCAGCGTTACCCTGGACGCTCGAATCCATTTTATCCGCGATCAGCTGGAGCAAACGAAAAAAATACGCTTTGACAGGCTTTTCAAAAAAGAAGACACAAAAATCGTATGGGTGGTTACCTTTATTGCGATTCTCGAGCTGATGAAACAGAAATGGCTCAGAGCAGAGCAGGAAAACCCTTTTGATGATATTTACCTGATGAGAATGAATGGATAAAAAAGAACTCGTAAATATATTGGAAGCATTGATTTTTACGGCAACCGAGCCGGTTTCAATGCGGCAATTACTGACACTATTTGAGATGGAACAGGAAGAGATCGTTCAGGCTCTTGAGGTGCTGGACACCAGTCTGCGAGATCGGGCTATTTTTTTGAAAAAAGTGGCCGGAGGCTATCAATTCGCCACCCGCCCCGAGTATGCCAAATGGATTAAGCAAATGAACGCGGATATGGAAAGATCCCGCCTCAGCCGGGCCGCTCTGGAAGCCTTGTCTATTATTACCTTCAAGCAACCCATAAGCAGGGTCGAGATCAATGCCATCCGGGGTGTGAATTCAGATGGTGTGATTAAAGGGTTGCTGGAAAGAAAACTGATCGACATTGCCGGTCGCGATGACGGGCAGGGCCGCGCGATCTTGTTTAAAACCACCAAACAGTTTTTACATCATTTTGGCATAAACGATTTAAGCGATCTGCCGAAACCAAAAGAAATCGAAGATTTGCTTGCGAACGGTGAGGGAAGAAATCTGCTTAACAAAGTTGCAGATAGAGATGAGACCCTGGAAAGCGATGCTGCTTTTGATCAAAACGATAAAACTGAAAAGCAAGCGGAAGCGGCGGCTGAGAAAGAAACAAAAGGAGCGAATAGCTGATTCGTATTAATCGCTACATTTCCATGTCAGGCGTTACCTCACGTCGCAAGGCGGAAGAGCTGATCGTTGCCGGCCGTGTTAGCGTTAATGGCCGGCGTATTTCCGACCTGGCTACCCGGGTTGATCCCCAAAAAGATGTGGTTCGTATCGATCAAAAGCGTATTGAACCGGAAAGCAAAAAGGAATATGTTCTTTTAAATAAACCCAAAGGTGTGGTAACAACAACGCGGGACGAGCGCGGGCGCAAAACAGTGATGGATTTGGTCAATAGCAAAAGCAGCATTTTTCCGGTCGGACGGCTTGATTTAAACTCGGAAGGATTACTTCTTTTGACCAATGATGGTAAATTGGCCCACCGGTTGATGCATCCCGGCTACAAAATCACCAAAGTATACAGAGTGATGCTGGATAAACCATTCAAAGTGGCGGATTTCAAGTCTCTGACCCGGGGGGTTAAACTGGATGACGGTGTAACCGCTCCTTGTCAAGCCCGTTACTATACGTCACAACTATCGAGAGTTGAAATTATGATTCACCAGGGACGTAACCGGCAGGTTCGGCGTATGTTTGAAGCGCTGGGCTACCGGGTTCACTCTCTGAAACGCGTCGAGTACGGCCCTTTGATGTTGCGCGGTCTCGATCGCGGGAAATATCGCCGCCTGAATCCACTTGAAATCATGTTGTTGAAAAAAGCGGTGAAACTCGGGTGAGCAACAAAATGACAAAAGACGATAGAAACGAACTCACCATAACCATCGACGGGCCGGCAGGTTCTGGAAAGAGCACCACGGCGCAAAAGGTAGCACAGGCGCTTGATTATCAATATCTCGATTCCGGAGCATTATATCGCGCTATAACGCTTTATTTTTTACGGGAAAATATCGACATCGAGGCGACATCCGATCTGCAGCGTTTTCTTGATACGATTTCTTTGGATATGCGATATAAAAAAAATCAGCTTTCGGTCTGGCTCAATAGCGAGAATGTGACTGATGAAATCAGAGTGCCGCAGGTTTCGGGCGAGATATCATCTGTTGCAGCCGATAGCGGGGTACGAAGAAAAGTGAATGAGATTTTACATCGGTTGGCCCGGCAAAACGGTTGCGTTGCCGAAGGAAGGGACATGGGGAGCGTCGTGTTTCCCAATGCTGATTTGAAAATTTACATGTCTGCTTCCCTGGAGGAACGGTCAAAGAGACGGCAAAAACAGCTCGATGAAAAAGGAATCCATACAAAACAAAAAAATGTAAAAACCGAGCTGGAAAAACGCGATTTCAAAGACAGTACTCGCGAACATGATCCTTTGATACGACCTGAAGATTCCGTATATTTGGACAACTCATCCATGTCTTTTGATGAGCAGGTACAATTTATTATCGATTTGGCGCGTCAGCGGGGAGCCTGATGCAAATTATCATAGATGTAAATGCCGGTTTCTGTCCCGGCGTTCGCCGGGCCATTCGCCGGGCTGAGGAAACCCTGAAAACTCGTTCATTGACATCTGTAGGCGATATTATTCACAATCGGGAAGAGATACGCCGCCTCGAACAGAGAGGCTTGCAAACGGTTGAACAACAGCAAGTGGTACAGGGTAATGTCGATGTCAGCGGCAGACACCTTTTCATCCGTTCTCACGGTGTTGGTGAAAAAATATTGCAGTGCCTGAAAGAAAGCGCTGCCTCGGTAACGGATGGCACTTGTCCCAGAGTGAGGCGTATTCACCGGCTGGTACGGGACTATGCCGAAAAAGGATATCAAATTTTGATTGTCGGAAAAGCCCGGCATCCCGAAGTTATCGGCATTTCGCAGGAATGTCTGGGCCGGCAGGTTGTTATCGAAAAAGCAGAGGATCTGGTCTCTGTAGACAGAACGAAAAAAAGTTTATTGGTTGCTCAAACCACTATAGGCCGCCGGCTATTCGAAGAAATGCAAGCGCGGCTCCACGCGCTTGTTGAAGAACTCTGTGTCGTGGACACGCTCTGCGAGGAGCTGAATAAACGATACCAGACGATAATCGATTTTGCCCGATCCGTAGACGTGGTTCTATTGGTGGGAGGCAGACATAGTTCCAATACCAATGTGCTCTATCAGCTATGCAAGCAGGTCAATGCGCATTCATATCTTATTGAAAAAGCGGCTGAAATTGACCCGCACTGGTTGTTAGATGCAGAGCGAATCGGTATAACGGGTAGCGCTTCAACACCCTGCCGGCAGCTCGATGCTGTAAAATTTTCATTAAAAAGTAACGTCCAAAAGGGCGTATTAAATAAAAAGGAGGATTAACTCAATCATGAATGAACAAAACCAAAACAACGAAGACTTTGAACCCAAAACCTTGCCCGAAACTGAAGAGCAAGATGAAAAACTCAAGGGCCTGGATGATATCGACAAAACAAATCCTCAGTCAGACCAGGATCTTGATCAAGTCATTGAAGAAATCGACACCGCCGAAAGCCTGGAAGAGTTGGATAAACTCGAAGAAGAGTATACGCCTGAAGAGTATGACGAAATGGTTAAATTTTACGATGAAACCATGTCGGAGTTTGTTATCGGTCAGGTGGTTACCGGTAAAGTCGTGGATATCAACGATAAAGAAGTATCTGTTGATATCGGTTTCAAATCTGAAGGCACCATTCCGACCGAAGAGTTTGCCAATCTCGAGTCGGTTAAGGTGGGAGACAACATTGAAGTATTTATAGACAATATTGAAGATGCGGAAGGATTGCTCGTTCTCTCCAAACGCAAAGCCGATTTTATGAAGTCCTGGGAACACCTGATGAACTCTTATGACAATGGCGAGGTTATCCAGGGGCGCTGCATACGCCGGATTAAAGGCGGTATTGTCGTTGACCTGGATGGCGTCGATGCGTTTCTCCCAGGCTCCCAGATCGATGTCCGACCCATACGGGATTTTGATGCGCTCATCGGTCAAACCATGGATTTCAAGATCGTCAAAGTCAATCAAATGCGAAAAAATATTGTGGTTTCTCATCGCGTTCTGGTCGAAGAGGAACTCAAAGGCCAGCGGGAGAAGATTCTTGTCGATCTCGAACGCGGCCAGATTCTGGAAGGTATGGTGAAAAACATTACCGATTTTGGTGTTTTCATTGATCTCGGTGGTGTTGACGGCCTTCTTCATATTAATGATCTTTCCTGGGGTCGCGTATCACATCCATCGGAAATTGTGTCCCTGGATCAAAAGATCAAAGTGGTTGTCCTTGATTTCAATGAACAAAAGGATCGTATAAGCCTTGGTCTCAAACAGTTACAGCCCCATCCGTGGGAAGATGTGGAAAAGAAATATCCCGTAGGATCTGTTATCAATGGTAAAGTGGTCAGTATTTCTGATTACGGCGCTTTTGTTGAGCTTGAAAAGGGTGTCGAGGGATTAATCCATATTTCGGAAATGTCCTGGACACAACATATCAAGCATCCCTCAAAAATCCTGTCGGTCGGTGAGATTGTTGAAACCAAAGTGCTTAATATCCAAAAAGATGAACGAAAGATATCACTTGGTTTGAAGCAGCTGGAACCGGATCCATGGCAGACCCTGTCGGAAAAATATCCGGTCGGGTCCAAACATAAAGGGATCGTTCGCAATCTGACCAATTTTGGTGCCTTTGTTGAACTCGAGGAGGGTATTGATGGTCTGATTCATATTTCCGATTTGTCATGGACCAAAAAAATCCGCCATCCCGGAGAGGTTGTTAAAAAAGGCGATGAGACTGAAGTCATTGTTCTCAATGTGGACAAGGAAAATCGACGCATCTCCCTGGGATATAAGCAAACCAAAGAGAATCCCTGGGATTATCTCGAGGATAAATATCAACCCGGATTTCAAACTGAAGGCAAAGTCGTACGCTTGATCGAAAAGGGATTAATTGTCGAGTTACCGGAAATGGTCGATGGATTTGTACCGCTTTCACAACTTGATAAAGAGGGACTTTCCAAACCAGCCGACGGTTATCAGATAGATGATTTGCTGCAATTAAATGTTATCGAATTCAATAAGGAAAACAAGAAAATCGTGCTTTCTGAAAAGGGCGGCCTGGATCAGATTAAAACCGGTGAACGTTTTGAGGATGATGAAGATGCTGACGCCGGACGGGATTCAGCCGGCGAAAAACGCAAAAAAAATGCGGAAACAAGCCAAAGTAAATCGGAAAAAGCAACTGAACCCGATAGCGCCAAAGAAGAAAGCAGTGATTCTGAAAAAAGCGAAAAAACCGCCGCGGAAGCATCACAACCTTCCGAATCGGATGAAGAAAACGCAGCCGAATCTGAAACAAAAGAAGAGCCGAAACCTGAAAAGGCCGATAACGCCGAGTCTGAAGAGGATAAAGAGAACTCATAATCAGGTCTTTTTTATCGAGAAAAGTTGGGTTCATTTTATGGATCCAACTTTTTTTTTGTCTTGTCCGAAAAAAAGATTTATTTTATTGATAAATGCGAACAATTTCACTAATTTAATAAAATAAATAAAAAGCTAAAATTCTGGATAAATTTGGAGGCTTTATGTGGATCATAAAATGGATATTTATTGCCCTGGTCATAATTGTCTTGATCGGTTTTGCCATGCAAAACACGGAACAGACCGTTACCATTCGTTTTTTGTCCTATCAGAGCATCCCCTTACCGCTGTGGGTGGTCATGTATATCTCTTTTGCCATCGGTTTGCTGACCTGGCTGCTGATATCGATTTTTCAGCTTTTAAAATCCAAAACGACGATTCATAAATTCAAGAAAGAAAATAACCGCTTAAAAGGAGAGCTGGATCGCTTGCGGAACGTTTCGGTTGAAGAAACCGTAATACCGGGCTCGGATAAGGGTGTCAGTAAAGAAACAAATTCAAGCGACAAGGAGTAAATGCATGGCTCAAATCGAACTTTATATCGTCATAGCTGTCGGCGTTGTCTTTATTTTAGGGCTTGTATTTTTTCGTCGAAAAAAGCACACAGCCTTTGATGCAAAAAAGCACTATATCGAAGGTTTGAATCTGTTGATAGAGAACAAAATCTCGGAAGCGTTGGTCGCCTTCCGGCGTACCGTGCGTCTGGACACAGGTTTTATCGATGCATACATCAAAATCGGTGATATTCTGAGAGAAAAAGATACGCACAGTGCTGTGAAGGTTCATCGGGACCTTTTGGTGCGTCCGGAGCTATCAACCGCTGAAAAAAAAGTTATTCTGAGATCGCTTACAATGGATTATATGGAGCTGAATCAGTGGCGGGAAGCCCTGCTTGTTATCGAGAAAATTCTCGATATAAATCACAAGAGCAGTTGGGCCCGCGACAAACAGGTGCTGATATTCGAGGAACTGGGCGAATGGCAAAATGCTTACAATGCGGTAAAAAAGAGTTCAGAAATGTCCAAATCGGAAAAATCGACACGAATGGCAGCCTACAAAATGGAAATGGGCCGTAAATGTGTTGGTGAAAATCGTGAACATGACGCCAGATTGCGCTTTCGCGATGCGATTCGTGAAGATAATCATTTTTTACCAGCCTATCTCGAATACACCGATAGCTATATACGAGTAAAAAGAGAAAAAGATGCTCTGAATGTGTTGACCAAATATATGAAAACAAATCCGCAGGCCCCCAGTCTGGTTTTTAGTCGCTTAAAGCAGGTACTTTTTGACCTTGGACATTTCGGCGACATCGAGGGACTTTTCCTGGACCTTGCAAAAGAAAATCCCCGGCTGGCTGAGGTACAGCTGAGTCTGGCAGAAGTATACGAGAAAAAAGGTGAACTGCTCAAAGCATTACAAGCCTGTAAACGCGCTATGGATATCAACCCCGATCGTTTTGATACCCAGCTGCGTATGATCCATCTCTATTCTCGCCTTGACCAGCGCCAAAAAGCCATCGATATGGTCAAGCAGCTTTCCGATCAAATTTTGCAGCAACAACATCCTTTTAAATGTGATGTTTGTCAGACAGAGTATGATCAGTATAAATATCGTTGTGAAAACTGTAAGAATTGGAATTCTATCATCAGAAAATAAATGCGAATATTGGATAAGATAAAACTCATCGCTTTCTTTGTCGCTATTTTGCTCATCAATCCTCTTCAGGGTCAATCCCGCAGGCAGTTGGAGCAGGTGGAAAAGTTACTGGCGGAAGACCGCATGGAAGAAGCAAAAGAGTTGCTCGTCAGGCTTAAAGATGAAAATCCTGAAGACCCGGGGGTACTTTATCTTCGCGGCTTGTTCGAGCAGGATGCTGACAGGGCAATCTATTATTATGAGCAGCTATACAGAAACAATAAATCCCTGTTCCTCGATGATGTTTTATTGAAAATGGGCCAATATTACTACAGTCTGGGCAATTATTCCCGCTCGAAGCGTTATTACGCTCTGCTCACAAGCCGGTTTCCCGATTCGAAACTCGCTGATGACGCAAGCTATTTATTTTGTCAAAATTTAATCGCTCAAGACTTGCAGGATTCGGCCCGTATTTGCCTGAAAAAATTTATCCGTCAGTATCCCCGTTCTGCGTTTGTCGATCTTGTTGTCCTTGATCTTGAATCCCATGAATTATGGACAACCACAGAAGATCAAACGATGTCACTTTCAAAATATCGATATACCCTGCAGGTAGGGGCTTTTCGCCGGCTATCCAACGCCAATGGACTTGCAGATGATCTGGAGGCGGAAGGATTTGACG
Organism: uncultured Cytophagia bacterium; assembly: GCA_964608385.1. GTDB lineage: Bacteria > Zhuqueibacterota > Zhuqueibacteria > Residuimicrobiales > Oceaniaggregativiventaceae > Oceaniaggregativivens_A. Next base: position 3,367 of record CAZSOP010000031.1, on the reverse strand, counting down.
TCGAGATTTATGAGAAATATGTAGGGGATGATAAATATTTTGTCGTATGGGTGGAAAAATTTGAAACCCGTGCACTGGCACAAAATTTTGCCGAACGGTTCAACTCTTTGTGGGAAAATTATCATATCGTGGAAATCTCCAATTAACCGGGAGTATATTGGTTATGTTTAAAAATGTCCTTCTGCTCGTTACCGCCATACTGATCTTTGCAAATGCAGTTTACACGGCGACCACCTTTTGCAGCTCCAATACCGAAATTTTTTTACAAGCGACCCTTGAACCTCAAGACGGTCGAATTATCGGCTATGAGCGCGTTCTTTACAAAAACGACAGTGCTCTGCCACAAAACCGTATCTATCTTCGGCTTTTTCTCAATCAGTTTCGCAACAGCGAAACCCTGTTATCTACAGGTCTCGTAACCGGCAAACAGCTTGGCAGCTTGTTTTCCGGTCCGGCGGACTGGGGCAGGATAGAGGTAAAAAAAGTTGTCGTTCAGGGGACAGATATGACCAACGCCCTGCAAATGGAGAATGATCAAAGCGCGACCCTGCCCCAGGGATCCTGGGCTTTTCTGGATTTGTTGTCCCCCTTGCCACCCGATCAGGACATTACAATTGAAATCGATTTTATCACACAATTGCCAGCCGGCCTTTTCGGCAATGATTTCAAACATCAGCTTTTTGTCGCCGCCTTTTGGTACCCTCAACTCTGTTCCGCTGTTGATTTTCAGAACCAAAAGCAGAGCCCCTTGTCGATTTGGCAAAATTATGCCGGCTATAATGTAGAGTTTGTCGTGCCCAAAGATTATACCATTGCCGCCTCTGCGACCCAAATCGATTCGGCTATTGTCGATGATCAGTTGCACTATCGCTTCAAAGATCCCTGTCTTCGGGAAATGGCCGTTGTTACCAGTCCCAACCTCAGAATCGAGAAAAGAAAATTTCAGTATGAGGATATGCCACCGGTAACCATACGGCTGATCTATGCGGATGCGCTGCAAAAAGATAATTCCGCCATTTTAAAAGCGCTTGAAAATCTGCTCAAATATTATGGATTATGGTATGCTCCCTATCCAAAATCAACCTTTTCAGTAGTACATTTGCCGCATTCGACGGCTCTGGCTCCGGCTGCCTTGCCGGGACTCGGCATTATCGGATCCGATTCACAGGAGGGGTCCGGTCAGGAATCGCTGATATCCCGCGTTATTCTTCATGGCGGCTTACAATATTGGCAACAGCTGCTCAGTCTGCATTTCCGCAATGCCGGCTGGATAGAAGAGGGTTTGAATCTATACTCACAAACGCGATTATTAATCGCTGCTTATGGCTATCTTCCCTACACAAAAACCTATCTGAATTTTCAAAATGTCACAATAAACTGGAAACAGCATTCCGTGCCTGTCGATCCGCGCGACAGATTGTTGGCGGAACTCGACTACATCGATGAGCTATCGGATGAAGGGAAAATAACCTTTTACGAAGAGAACAGAAGACGAAATATCATACAATCCGCTCTCCTTTTCTGGACTCTCGAGAATATCGTTGGCGATCAACCCTTTTCCATCGCTTTGAAAGATTTTGTCCGGAATTCTCTCTATCGCCGCTGCGCCACGGAGGAATTTATTACCCTTCTGACAAACCAACATGACCTCGATCCACGGTTTGCTTCCCTGTTCGATGATATTCTGATCCAGGGAGGTGATTCAGATTTTAAAGTGAGCCATATATTCAGCCGCGACCTGCAGAAACGGGGATTCTGGAAAAACGGCAAAGAGTGGGAGTATAGAAATGAAACCACGGATCAGGTATACAACAGAATTACGCTTGAACACATGGGTTCCGTTCACTTGCCGGTCGATGTCGTTGTCACAATGGAAAACGGAGAAACGATGGAATGGACCTGGGATGGTTATCATAAAGTTAAAATTTATGAATTTGAACATGCAACAGCTGTCAGAAAAGTTGAAATCGATCCCAATCATAAAATTCTGATCGATCCTGATCGCGTCAACAATAGTTTGTACCGCAAGAAGAATATCTGGTCAGCGCTGAAATGGACCAGCATGTGGATGTTTTGGGTCCAGCACTATTTTGAAGTACTGGCATCGATCTCATGAGCTTTTAATGTGAAATTTTGACTGAGGAGTTGCAATAATGACTGTAAAAAATGCCCTTTCCAAAGGATTTGATCTCGTTTCACGCCATATTAAAATGATTCCCCTGATTTATGCAGTTAATTTTACCCTTACTTTGCTTCTGGCAATTCCCTTTTTTATAAACCTTTATGATAAAATCGGCAATCGAGTCATACGCAATGATATGCTTCAAGGTTTCGATTCCAGCTGGTGGATGCATTTTGATCCTCAGCATATCCTGGCCTCCTTTCGGCCGGGGTTGCTCAACGGCATTATTCCCTTATTCGATAATTTTGAAATGGTGCTCACAGGAAAATTTAATTTTTATGGCTTTTGGATGCTTTTGTTCGGCTTGGTCTGGCTGCTGCTGTCTTCCTTTTTAAACGGGGGTGTTTTGGGACTTTTTACCGACGAAAAACGCTCATTTTCGGTCAGCCGTTTTTTTTCCAATGCCGGATTTTATTTTCATCACTTTTTTGCTTTAATGTTAACCGCTCTGATTGTTTTTTTTCTTTTTTATAAATTTGTTCAGCCCCTGTTGCTTACTCTTTTTGATCAATTCACCACCGACTGGTCACCCGAAACCCTGCGCCTCTTGTTGCATTCGATTGCTTTTATAATTGTACTTTTTCTGGTCTATTTTATCAATATGATATTCGATTATGCCAAGATCATTATTGTTGTTGAAAAAAAAGATTCATCATGGATGTCTATCTGGCTCGGAATCAAATTTATTTTTGCTCATTTTGGCAGGGCAATGGGACTTTATTTGATGATCGCCGCCATTGCCGCTCTCACTACTCTCATCTTTGGTCTGATCTTGAGTTTTTCAAAAGATCAGTTTTTTCTCGCACTGATTGCTGTTATTCTTCAACAACTTTTTATGCTTGTCAAGATTGGTATACGCTTGCTGTTTTACGGGTCTCAGTTATCGCTGTATTCCAGTCTACATGCACCGGAACGTAAGATGAAAAGGCTCTAATTTGTGTTTACTCGAGAGGATATTCCAAATGAATTCAAAAAATATGACTGTCGTCCCGGTCAAAACAGTCAAAATTTATAAAATGAGCAAGTGGCGCAAACAAGCCGAGCTGATGGTGGACGGATATTTACCCACACCAGCATATGAACTCGATCACGTCGAGGTGAATATAGAAGATGGTGAAATTCAACTCACCCCATGGGCTCAGCACGATCCCGACAAGCTGGTCATCCAGATGAGCGTTCCGTTCC
>CAZSOP010000030.1:0-16367 GCA_964608385.1 uncultured Cytophagia bacterium | reverse complement strand
AAAACATTCGGTCATTTGGAATGGCACTGATGAACTCGGACGATTGGTTTCCAGCGGAGTCTATTTCTATCGACTCACGGTTACCGATCAAACACGTATTCGCAAGATGCTGTTCGTTAAATAAGTCATAACCACGGGGCGGGTGAATTACCCGCCCCGAAATTTTCCTAAACCTCTTCAGTATTTGGACGCTGATGAAAGGATTTTTTGGTCATGCGTAAACTTTGCAAAAGCTGTTTGCTCGTGGTTTTATTTCTTGTAACTGTTTCTTTTTATACGGGATGTACAACCGGAGTCGAATCTTCTCCATTGCCGGGTATTTTGAAAATAACCCTGCAATCCAATCCAAGCGACACCATGATTGTGGTGATAAGCGATACGCTGGTCGTCGGGGAAGAGGACTATTTTGGCAATATCATATTCCAGGGTAGAGTCTTCTCCGGAGATCATTATGCATTTCTCTTTCCGGACAAAGACAAGCCGCAACAGGAAGATAAAACCTATAATGTCATCGAACAAATCGACGGCGAATATATTCAATATACCATTTTTGAATCTTACGTGCCGCCCGGTGAATATGATGCCATTGAATTTGGTATTACCGGGGATTTGGTTAAATTGGGATATTTTGAAATACCGGTAAAAATGCCGGAAGGTGAATCTCCTAAACAAAAACTGAAACACACTTTTACCGTGGAAGAAAATGGAACCACGCAACTACACATCCAGCTCAGTCCGTTTGAATCGGTAAACCGATATCGAGACAGCTACATGTTCAGGCCTGTTTTGGAAATCACAAACGCAACATATACAAATTAAAGGTTTGCTATGAAATCTTTTACATTTGTCATGTTTATTCTTATACCTCTGCTGATCATTTTGATTTTGGCGTGTGAACGGCCGACATCTCCGCCCGAACCGAATCTGACGCCAAACACAACCATTGCCAATATACCGGTTGAAAATGATACCATTTTTGCATTGACCGCATTGCACTGGGATGGCGAAGATAACGATGGATATATCGTCGGTTATGAATATCGCTATATTACCAAACATATCAATTTTGGCGATTCCATTGTACAGCCCTGGAAAAAGACGGATAGAACCAGCCTTACGATTGCTTTCGAATCCAGCGATGAACTCAATTATCAGCGTTTTCAGATTCGAGCGATTGACGACAAGGAAGATGTTGACCCCACACCGGCGGAAAAGCGGTTTTATACCTATCAAACCACCTTTCCCATTACCACTTTGTTGTCACCCCGGGACGATGATATGTTTTTTGTTATCGATGCGATAACCGACTGGTGGCAGGGCGTTCCGATTCATTTTACGGCAGAGGACCTGGATTTTAATGGTGCAGTCGTAGAATATGCCTGGGCCGTCGATGACGGACCGTGGAACTGGACCACCGATACCACTGTCTATATCGGTCCGGAATATTTTTCCGGTTTGCAGGGAGAGCACACCATTCGCGTGACCTCGCGAGATAATACCAATCTGGTCGATCCCGACGGTGATGCCGCCAGGATCAAGCTGGTCAGTCCTGTGCGTGATCGGGATATTCTGATTGTCGATGAAACGCTCGAGTCCAGTTTTCCCTTTGGTGTCAATGCGACGGATGCCGAGGTGGATCAGTTTTACAGCGAAATATTCGGTTCCACTTATCACTGGGATTTTTTCGAAAAGGGCGTTCCGCCCAAAGATACCCTGGCCCGCTACAAGATGATCATTTGGCATGCGGATAATGCATTTAGCAATCCGACCGATGCTCATAAATTGTCTCGACACATCGAGGTGATTATGGACTACCTTAATACCGGCGGTGATATTATCATGAGTGGTTGGCGCATCTTGAAATCATTCGAACCGTTAAAACCCTTTCCCCTGACATTTCCCGAAGAAACATTTATCCATGATTATCTGCACATCAATATTGTAGATGAAACCGTGGCGGTACCCGATTTTATCGGTGCCGGCGGTGTGGATGAGTTTAGCGATATCAGAGTAGACTCGGCCAAGCTGGCAACTGCTTTTCCCTATTACGGCAAACTGGACCAGATCAATATTATCCCTTCCAGAGCCGGATTTACCGAAACAATTTACAGCTATCAAAATGAAAACGACAGCAATCTCTGGCAATATCGCGGCCGTGCCTGTGGCATCCGTTACTTTGGTACCAGCTTTGACGCCGTGGTATTTGGGTTTCCCATATTTTTTATCAAAAAGGAAGATGCAATTGTACTGGGACAGGAAATTTTGCAAAGTTTGGGGTATTAATCATTACCAAGGAGTTGTGTTTTGAAAATAATTCGAACAGTTTTGATCAATGTGCTTATTATTGCGGTTTCTTCACTTTTTGCCGGTAACACCGGTAAAATCGCCGGAACGGTTATTGACAAGGAAACCGGTGAACCGCTGATCGGTACCAATATCGTTGTGGTTGGTACCAATTTTGGTGCTATGTCGAATGAAGAGGGTGAATATTATATTTTGCGCCTCCCGCCCGGTCTGGTTACCATTAAAGCGACCTATATAGGGTACCATCCCCAAACCATTACCGATGTGCGTATTCGCGTTGACCGTACCAAACGAATTAATTTCGAGATGGTGCCCACGACGATTGAAATGCCCGATTTGGTGGTCAGCGCCAAACAGGAACTGATTCAATCGGATTTAACTGCAACGCGTCGTTCTGTTTCCAATCAGGAAATACAGAAAACGCCGGGGATGGAAAATACGGTCGATATTTTTCGTTTGCAAGGGGGTACAGTCCTCTCCGGCAAACCCCAGATGATTAGTTTGGAAGACGGAAGCCAGCTCCAGGTTCGGGATGAAAGTTTGAAGGATATTCATGTTCGTGGCGGACGCGGAGGCGAAATTCTCTACATGGTGGATGGTGTACCGGTTACCCACCCCATTTACGGCGGTCGCGACGTGCTTGATCTCAATGTGGTGGATGTACAGGAAATGGAGCTGATCACCGGTGCCTTTAGTGCCGAATACGGCCAGGCACAATCCGGGGTGGTCAATATCACCACTCGCTCCGGAAGTGAAGAGTTTATCGGTGGCATTGAATACAAAACCGATGAGGTCAATTTTTTCGGCAATTATTATAACACCCACTATTCCTCTTTTTATCTTGGTGGTCCGGAACCCATTTCCCGCACCATTTTACCGACGCTTGGAATTAAATTGCCCGGAAAAATGAATTATTTTATCTCCGGTAATACCAATATGACCAACACCCCTTATAACAACCACCAAAGCCGCGACGATATCGATGTCCTGGGTCTGGATGTGAAGGAGAAACAGGATAATTCCTTGAACCTCAATGCAAAAATCAATTGGGGAATCACCAACAATATTGAAACCGCCTTTAGTTTTCACGGCAGCTGGAAAAAGTGGAGTCGTTTTGATTGGTTATGGCGCAACTATCCGGATCATATGATTAAATATTCCCGTAATAATTTGAATTTTAATTTTCGACTCAATCATGTTTTGAGTAAATCCACTTTTTATAATATCAATTTCGGATTTTTAAAGGTCAATTATAACGGTTCTCTGGACGGTAGATCGCCTGCTGATTTTTGGACCCTTTATAAAGATGGCAGCGCCTTTTCTTACAGCGATTATATCGATCGATATCAAGCCGCACCGGATTCCATTCGCACCAGCATAAGTGCCCCACAACGCGAACCACTGACCGGATTTTTCGACAGTCAGGGATATGAAAGCGTCTGGCGCGATGATAACACCAAAACCTTTACCGTCAAAGCCGACTTGATCTCACAAATTCATCCCGAACATCTGATCAAGACTGGCTTTGAGGTAAAATACAATGATCTCAGTTATGTCGATATCCAGGATGGTGGTGTCAAACTCTCCAGTTTTGGTGCTTTTCGTTTCAATCGGGATATCGAGTTTTCAAAGCCACCCGGCCCTTATCCTGAATTCGGTCAAAATCGCTGGGTGTTTCGCGCTTTCCCGGTTATCGGCGGTTGGTATGTACAGGACAAGTTTGAAAAAGAGAGCCTGATTATCAATGCCGGTATGCGTCTTGACTGGTTTTTACCCGGTGAATCGGTAAACAGCTCCGACTGGAAAAACGCCTGGGAAAACGCCACCGGCCTGGATGCCGACTGGAAAAAATTAAAATATAAATTTAGCCCGCGTTTTGGCATCTCTTTTCCTATTTCTGCCAAAACAGTGGTCTTTTTCTCCTATGGGCACTTTAATCAGCTGCCCGAATTGCACTATTACTATCGCGATCCTTATACGGGTTCTTTCACCGGTAATCCGCATCTCGATTACGAACAAACCATATTATACGAATTCGGCCTTACCCGCCAACTCGCGGCTGACTGGGCTATTGATATTAAGAGTTATACCAAGGATATTAGTCAACAAGTCAGCACCACACAATTGCGCGCAGCGCTCGGCCTGCCGGTACAGCTGCATGATAACAAGGGATATGGTCGTGCCCGTGGTCTTGAATTTGAACTAAAGAAACGCTATTCGAAATATACCTCCGGCAAACTGACCTATACAGTACAATGGGCAAACGGCTATTCCTCTTCCGCTTTTGAAGATTATGTGCGCAGCATTAATGATTTTCCGCTTCCCATTCGCGAACGACCACTGCAATGGGATATACGGCATCAAATTGTCTTTCAGGGCAGCATAGATGTGCCCAAAGGAAAACATATCAATCTCTTTGGTTTTAAATTACCGGATAACTGGAGCGTTACCGCGCTCTCCAATTTTGGTACTGGTTCGCCCTATACACCCGGTACAACAGATCCTGTAGAAGCACAAAAAAAAGAAAACTCGGCTATCGCGCCCTCTACTGCCAATACCGATATAAAAATCAGCAAGACGTTTGACTTTGATCCGATTTCTGTATCCTTTTTTGTCGATATATTTAATATATTCGATCAGCGCAATATCTCCGTTTATTATGGTTTTAACAACTGGACGGGAGAACCCTTTGAATATGGAGACTTGATTATGCCTACAGATCAGTATTATGATTATTATACTATTTTTAGATATCTGGACCCGCGGCGTTTTTCCACAGGCAGAATTGCCAAAGCCGGAATCCGTCTGGATTGGTAAGCACATTATATCGCAATAGGTGAAAGGTGTTATGAAAAAAGTATTTATTCTTGTCATCCTCTTGGTATTGGGTAATAACCTTTTTGCGCAACGCGCCACGCTCGATTATAAAGTGCATTCAGTCGGATCAATTCGACAACTGGTAACCAATATGGGAACCTGGTGGCGCGCTTATACAAATTATCCGGGATTGATATACAGCGAATACCCTTTGAATAGCAATGAGGAACATGTGGGAGAAGGGGGTATCTGGGTCGGCGCCATGGTCGAAGGTGATACTCTGGTCTCCTGTACCAGCAGCTGGAATTCCTCTTTTGAATTCTATCCCACCACCGATTACCAGGATACGGTTTGGGTTGTGCAGAAAGGAGAGACGGTTGATATCCCATACTGGCAGAATTATACTGCTGTTTCGGATCAGGACTTTGTTTGCCGCTACCGAGATTATGCCGTAACCAATATTCCCGATCATACACCTTTGTACGTCGATGTCATACAAACCAGCTACGCCTGGAGTTCACCGCCTCTTGACCGCATCATCGTCTTTAATTACTATGTCATACCAACCCGTGTCGATCTTCAACAGGTATATATTGCCTTTTGGCTCGACGGCAATGTCGGTTACCGGGGGAACTCATGGGCCTTTGCTTTGGATGATTACTCGATGTTTTACCAGGACCTCTATTTGGGAATGGCGGTGGATGATGAGGGACAGGATGACGGAGATGCTGTTAGCCCTATCGGTGTTAAGATTTTTCCGACCGCGACTGTGAATCCTGAGGACCTCAGATGGACATTTAACTGGTATCCCGGTCAGGGAATGGGAGCACCGCCGAGTCGTGACGGCGATCGCTACCTGCAGATGGCATCCGGTACAATTATGAACAATCAACTCGAAGCAGTCGGTTCACAATTTATGATCTCTTTTGGCCCCTTTGATTTAAGCGTTAATGATACATTGCAATTTGCTGTTGCTGAATTGATGGGCGAGGGAATAGATGGTATTCTGGATGCCGATGTGGTGGTCGACTGGCTGGTAGGGAGAGGCTATAAAGTGCCCTCACCGCCGCCAAAACCACCGTTAAAAGTCACTATTGATAACAGAAGAGTCACCCTAAGCTGGGAGGCTTTACCCGGTCAAGTCAATCCTGAAACCTACCAGGATGACGCCCGCGCAGATGACGAACCCATCCCTTTCGAAGGATATCGAATATACAAGAGCACGGAAAGCAAAAACGGTCCCTGGACCTTGCTGGCTGAATTCGATCTGACCGATAATGATTGGTATAACAATACCGGCCTGGAACACACCTATACAGACCTGGGCCTGTTAAACAATCTGGAGTATTATTATACCGTTACCGCTTTTTCCAAGCCTGATAAGGTGATCGATTTTCCGTCTCAGGAATCGAGCAAAACCGATAATGCCCGCTTGATCGTCCCCGGCAACAGACCTCCTGAAACCGTGGGAAAAGTCGCCGTTGTTCCCAATCCCTATCGCGGTGATATCGCCTACAATTCCTATAATCCGCCCTGGGAAAAACCAGGCGGCACGCGCGACAGATGGATGGAGCAGGACCGAAAGGTTCAGTTCATCAATTTGCCGGCACTGTGCGAAATCAAAATTTATTCTCTGGCCGGCGATCTGGTGCATCAAATCCACCACAATGATCGAGATATCGGTTATGAAGACTGGAACTTGACTTCTACGGTCGGACAAGCCATTTCCAGCGGTATTTATATGTTTTCGGTTGAAGATTTAACCAATGGCGATGTGCAGATCGGAAAATTTATTGTTATTAAATAAGAGGCTTTTAATGAAAGCAATGAAATATATCCTTATGTTAAGCATTTTGTTGGGATGGTCCTCACTGTTCTCACAGTTTACCAATCTCGATTACAAAGTGCATAACGTGGGTAAAGTGCGGCAATTGATCACCAATATGGGGACACTGGATCCGGGGCTGACCGATTTCCCCGGCTTGATCTATTGTGAATTTCCACCCAACAGCAAGGAAGAACATATCTATCAGGGTGGTATCTGGATTGGATCCATCAACCCGGACGGAGATACTCTGGTCTCCGTAACCAAAACTCACTATACCCCGCATGAATTTTATCCAACAGCCGCAGAGGACGATACCATCTGGAATGTTTCCAAAGGCGATACGGTTGATATTCCCTATTGGCCCGGTTATGTCGGCGTATCGGATCAGGACTTTATCTGTAAATACAGCGATTATAATCTGCTCAATATCGACGATCATAAACCGCTTTACCTCGATGTCATTCAAACCAGCTATGCCTGGGCGTCACCGCCCCTGGATGAGTTTATTTTGTTTAATTATTACATCACACCGACGCGACACGATTTAAAGGATGTCTATATCGCGTTTTGGATGCACAGTGAAATCGGAACCATCAATGCATCGGACAATTTTATAGATGAATATGTCTATTTTTTTCCAGAGCTCCAAATGACTGTGGCAGAAGATGAACCCGTGGGAAACGACGGTGAATCGATCAGTCCGCTGGGATATAAAATTATTCAGCCCAAAGACAGCGATTTGATTTGGACCTGGAAATACTATGAGCACGAAAACCTGGTCAACCGCGATGTAGACCTATATTCGGAAATGTCCAAGGATATCATCATGTACAACCGCCTTGACCCGGCGCGGGGTCATATTATGCTCGCGTTTGGTTATATTCCCGAAATCGCTGTCGGAGACACCATTCACGTGATTATGGCCGAAGTACTGGGGTTCGGCATGGAAGGATTGATGAAAAATGCCGAGTATCTCAACTTTTTGGCTGAAAAGGAGTTCAAAGTGCCTTCACCCCCGCCGGTGCCTCCGCTACGCTATCACATCGATAACAAAAGAGTCGTTTTGAACTGGCAACCCACCGCAGAGGTCAATCCGGAAACCTATCAGGACCCCTATAGAGGCGATAATGAATCCCAACCCTTTGAAGGTTACCGATTGTATAAAAGCACGGTCAGTTCGGATGGACCCTGGACGCTGCTGGTGGAATTCGATGTTGCCAATAATAATCTGGGCCATAATACCGGTCTGAAATATGAATACCACGATACCGGTCTGTTAAACAATGTAGAATATTATTACACCCTGACCGCATTTTCCAAGCCGGACGAGTCAACTCAATTCCCCTCTCAGGAAACCAGTTTAAAATTAAATACCATTACCGTAATACCCGGCACTGCAGCGCCGGAAACTGTCGGCAAAGTCGCCGTGGTTCCAAATCCTTATCGCGGAGATGTGGCTTATAATAACTATAATCCGCCATGGGAAAAACCCGGCGGTACCCGTGATCGCTGGATGGAACAGGACAGACGCATTCAGTTTATCAATCTTCCGCATCGATGTCAAATAAAAATCTATACACTGGCGGGTGATTTGATCGATGAAATCGAACACAACGATCCCAGTAAAGGATTTGAAGACTGGAATTTGACGTCAAGTATCGGTCAGGCCATTTCCAGCGGTATCTATCTTTTTACGGTTGAGGATTTAAACAACGGCAATGTCCAGAGTGGCAAGTTTATTATCATCAAATAAACGGTTTGAAAACAGGAGTTATAGATATGTTGAAAAAGGTTTTCATGTATGGTTGGCTGTTGATGGGATTTTGTACAGCCTTTGCCCAATACGAAAGACCGGGCAGTACCGATGCTCAGTTTCTTAAAATTGATACCAGTCCGCGCGCTGCGGCTATGTCTGGTGCTTATATCTCGGTAGTTGATGGGGCTGAAGCAGTTCATTATAATCCGGCCGCCCTTTCCTGGATCGAAAGAGGCGACCTTGCTTTTTCCCATACAGAATGGTTTGCCGATATCCGGCATGACCATCTCGCTGCTGCATATACCGTTAACGATATCGTCGGTTCCTTTGCCGTCGGGGTAACCGCATTGTATACAGATGAAATGCTCGTGCGTACCCCATTGCGCCCTGATGGTACCGGTGAAACCTTTTATGCCGGCAATTATCGGATGACCCTGGCCTATTCACGCTTTCTCACCGACAAAGTCACTATAGGCGGTTCGGTTAATTACATTTATATGTCCCTCTTTTCTGATTTTAACGCTGATGCGGTAACCGCTGATATAGCGGTATTGTATCGAACCAATTTCCGTGGATTTCGGTTCGGAATGAAAATTGCCAACTTTGGCTCGGAAATAAAGTTTGTCAATGAATCTTATCCGCCTCCCACAAATTTTACCTTTGGTATGAGTATAAACGCTATTCAGAGCAGTACAAACAATCTCCTGCTCAGCATTTCAGCCATCAAGCCCAATGACGGCGTTCCGGAGGGCTTGTTCGGCATGGAATATACCTTAAATGATATGCTTTCTTTAAGAGGTGGTTATAATTTAAACCACGAGATTGCCAAATATACCTTTGGCGGTGGTATTCAATTGCCTCTGGCTGGCAACAGATTTCGGTTTGATTATTCGTACAGCGATTTTAGCTTGTTGGGCGGCGCACATCGAGTTGGTATTGGGTTCTCTTTTTAGGTGATTATCTTGAGGTTTTTGGTAGTTATTTTTTGTCTGATATATGCTGTTGGCACATCCGCGTTAGAGAATGATTATCTCTACTTTTTTAATTATATTTATCATCATAATGAAGAGTTGTGTCAACATGTTCAACCAGAAGCACAATTTTTAGTCTTTGTTAATAATGACACCTCGCGTCTTCTCATTGAAAATGTACCCAGGTGGAGCAAAAGTCAGGACGAGAACATTAGCGGTAAAGGCTATTTTGGAGTGGAACTGGGGCATTTCTACGATCCTCCTGTTTTAGCGGGCGATACCATCCATGTGGTTTTTACCTGTACAGTTAGGGAACAACAAGCCGAGGCTACCGATGTGGTGACCTCGATCCCATGGCAGCGCTGGCCTTTACACCTGGTTATGCATCCGAAGGATGTTGCCAAGCATCCCGCTGATTTTGCGCTTGAAATCGAAAACAATAGCAGGAAATTCAGCTGGACTCCTCAGGCTGGTGTTGAGTTTGACGTGTATCGCTGCCAATACGATGTGACCGGCGAGAACGGTCATCCCACGGTTATGTATGAAAGAATAGCAACACAACGGGTACAAAATCATTTTATCGATTCAACACAATATGGCAGACGACATGGTTATATTCTTCTAGCCCGGGAGGGAGATATTTTGGGCTCTCATTCTCAACCGCTCTACGATTTTCCTGCACCGATTCAAGACGTGCAAACCGCTGTCAGCAACGGAGATCAAACGGTTCTGACAGTGTCATGGTCGCATGAACAACAAAATGATTTGTTCTTTCGCGTATACCGGGATTCCATATCACAAACCACCCTTTTACAGGAAACCCCAGCCCCGTTTTTTCAGCAACCGGTGCAATTATTCCAGGATTATTGTTTTCAAATCGTTGCCGTCAACAGCATCGGAAACCACAGCCGACCGGAAAATGTCAACGTTTATACCGATCTTCCGCTTACGGACAAGACCGATCTGGATGTGCTGTTTATTTCTCGGTCACCCAAGTTTCCCCGTTATCAAGTGGCATATGATCCAGCCGGTTATAACCCTTATGTGATCCCTGAAAACAGCAACCAGCGCCATTATCCCCGTGAGGGTGAGGATATGACCTATACCGCTTTTATTCAAAACAAAGGCAGCGCTGTCGTTTCGTCATTTGATGTAAAGTGGTATGTCGATTCATTGCTGGTTCTAAGCGAATATCATGCCGATCTGCAGCCGGGACAAAAATTTAATTCTTCTTTGCAATGGCCGTGGTCTGTCGACCCCTGTCTCGTCACCTGTTCGGTCGAAACCAGCGATCCGCAGGTGAGCCGAAAAAATGACTCGGTTTCCATTCGCAGCGATGCGCTCTCTTTTCATTTTCATGTCGAAGAAAATATCATCGAGCTGTTCGAAAACCACAAAAATCCAATGGGATCCTATTCATTCGAAGACTGGGGGCGCTATCACCTGGATTATTTGAATCATTTTATAAAGCGTGCAGATACTCCCCGGTCTGATATTTTGCGGTTTGAATCGGTTTTTCTCGATACCGTCAGTTATTATCAAAACAACTCTTTATACAAGGGAGGCACGCATGCACCGGAAGACCTTTTATGGGATGGTCGCTGGGGGTTTACCGGTGATGACAATACGATAGATTATTTTGAAAACACAGTTATCAAACAGCAAGATGGAATGGACTGGGCGCTTTTACACGAATTGGGTCATCAGCTCGGGCTCGTCGATCTTTATAACCAGGATGTCCATCTACAGCAGGTCAACGTTATCGAACCGCGTACTGGTGAGAAAATTTCCCTGACACCTGTTGCCTGGGAGGTGGTTTATTATTCAAGCCGTCATGATGCTCTGATGCACTCTAACTTTGCGGCCGGTCTTTCCGACCATTCCGCCGGAGCTCTGGCTCGCAATCTCGGTAAAAGACGCGGTTTTTTCGGCGAGTATCTCGCTGATATTCCCAAAGAAAATAGTTTACATGTTGTTGATTCTTCCGGAAATGCCGTTAAGCATGCCGATGTCTGGGTCTATCAGAAACAGGACAACCAAATCGCCAATACGGTCAAATTTAAAGGAAAAACAGATGCAGAGGGAAAATTTCACTTTCCCCATCGCGCGGAACCGCAATACAAAGTTGATTTTTATGCTGTCAATCCTTTTTCAACCGAATTTTCCGAGGCACCGAACGTGGTGGGCACGAACAGCACGCTGTTAATTCGTATTGCCCTGCCTCAAAAAGTGGCTTATGAATTTATGGATATCTGTGATTTTAATGTCGCCTACTGGCAAGGAGATAGTTTAACGGCTGAGTATCGTCTTGAGGTGGATAAATGGCAGCATATCCCGCAAAATCCTGCTGCTGTAAAATCGAATTCAACTCTTGATTTTGCGCTGCAGCAAAATTTTCCCAATCCGTTTAATAACAGCACCACAATCGCATTTTCGCTGCAAGAGCCGGGCAGAACCAGCCTGACCCTGTTTAACACAAACGGTCAAACCGTTTTCACAATTTTTGACCGCGCTATGAACGCGGGTCACCATAACATAACCATCAAGCCGGATTTGCCGACCGCTGTCTATTTTATCCAGTTACAAAACGGCAGCCGTTCCCAATGGCGCAAATTGGTGCTTTTGCGCTAACACGGGTTAATCTTTTAAAAAACCAAGTACGATTATCATGAAACCAAACTTTGGTTCTATTCTGTTGGGTTTTTGTTTTTTGCTGATTTTGCTTTTGGCGGTACCGCCGCAGAAAAGCATGGCCCATTATTATAACCTGTCAGAATGTCCCGAGGAAATCAAGGATCGGATTATTATTCAGTTGATTCCCGGGCTCTTCATCATCGATTATAAAAGTGAATATTTGGGTCAAATCGTTCCCCATATCAAAAAAATGATCGATGTGGATGAAGATACTGTTTTGCAAAACCACGAGATCGATTATTTTATTGCTGATTATAAAGAGAAACTGAATCAAAATTTGGCCGAAATACATGTCAATCTGGATACCTTCCGGATTTTTTTCAAACTGGTCGACATGAAAATGCCCACTATTCAACAGGATAGCTTGTTGGCTCCCTTGTTGCAAATAAGAATGAGATTTCAAGCAGATATTGAGAGCGTTGCTTCGGGGCGCCATAAAATACATATCGACCCAAAGCTTTTTTTTGTCAATGGAAGCCTTTTGATCAGCGAGGCGAAAAAGCGGGTTCAGTTTACCGATGAACAGGGAAAAGCCATGGGAAGAGTATTACAGATTAAAATGTATGCCGGTCAACCTTTTCAATTTGAATCTGTATTTCCCGGCTATATCAGGGGAAATAAAGAGATGGTAACCATATCGGGCATTTTTTATGATAAAACCCTTTTAAAGATCGAACAAAACAAATATCCCGATATGCGTATTGAGTTTAGTGCGAAAAAATGAATGCTTTTTGAACGGCAACACTCTTAATCTTATAAATAACACTTTTAACCCGGGTATATCATGAATTCTGATTATATCAATGAAATACTCTATACCGAACAGATCAGCCCGCTCGCTTTTGTTTTGGTTTTAGTGGTGTCTTTTGTGCTGGGCGCCATTCACGCTCTTGGTCCCGGACACGGAAAATCATTGATGGCTGCCTATCTGGTGGGTGCAAGAGGCCGGCTCAAAGATGTTTTTGTTCTGGCGGCGAGCTTTACGTTTTCGCATGTGTTCAGCGTATTCATCATTGGAATCATTGCGCTTTTACTGACCGATTTTTTCTGGTCTGAAACCCTGAACAAATGGATTTCTTTGTTTTCCGGTTTGATGATTGTTGCGATTGCTTTATGGCTTTTTTTCAGCAGAATCCGTACCCTTCGCCGTAGTTCAGAAAGTGAACTCGGGCACAGTCATCAACACCACCATCTTCATGCACGGGCCGAAACGCCGGAGGGGCTTGATCTTCAAAAGAGCATTGCCCTGGGTATTTCCGGTGGTATCGTGCCCTGTCCCAAAGCTCTTGTGATTTTGTTCCTGGCGATTTCACTGCACAGGGTTGCACTGGGCCTGCTGATTATTATCGTTTTCAGCCTTGGACTGGCGGCGTTGTTGGCCACTATCGGTATTGTTATGGTCAAGGCATCACATCTGTTACACAACCGGTTTTTCGATCAACGCATTCAATATATTCCCCTGGCCGGATCTGTTATTATTTTGGCTCTTGGTATTTTAATGACGATAACGGCCTGGCAAAATCTGTAAGGTGGTTTTTATGACAAGGTTTATTTTCTTTCTGCTTATTGTATCAACTTTACCCGCTTTAACCCAACAGAGCGATTATCTCTATTATCAAAATTTGGTCTATCTACAGAATGGTTCTGTTTGTTCAGACCAACCGCCGAATGCCGGCTTGATAGTTTATTTAAATAATGATAAACGCAAAATCCTGACTCATGCGGCTCCCCGCTGGGGAAAACAACACGATAACAATATAGACGGCAAGGGTGCTTTTGGTATTGAACTGGGAAATTTTGGCAATCCTGAGGCAGAGACCGGAGATTCGGTGACGGTTATCTTTACGTCTGAAAAGCATAAACAGCAAGGGGTGTTTACGGAACGCATCACTGCCGTGCCCTGGCACCGCTTTCCCGTTGTCTTGTATCTGCAGGAAAAGGATATACCCTCGCCTCCGCGAAACATCCGTTTGTTACAAAACGAGGCCGGACAAAATAAACTGCAGTGGCATAATGAACCCGGTTTGACCTATACCCTCTATCGCCGCTCTCTGCAGAATACACTTGCTGATGGCCGGCAAAGAATGCTCTATACCCGTATCGCCGATAATCTGAGCCGCGACAATTATGTAGATACGGATATAGAGGCGGGTGAACGGTACGGATATATATTGATTGCTGTCAATGGTCAGGGCCTGTTGAGCATGCCATCACCGGACATTTTCCGCTACTATCAGGCTATTGAGCTAACCGCTACCCAAACCTCGCGAAATATTAGCCTAAAATGGTCACCTGTGGAGAGCTCTGATATCACCGGATATAACATTTATCGTTACAGAGCAGGGGAAACACCGGAATCGCCCCATGCTTATACCGGCCTGGATACATTCTATACCGATACGCGGCTGGCTCCGGGCAGCGAATATATCTATAAAGTCTTCGGACGCATTTCAGCGGAAACCGAACACGGCAAGTCCGACCCTTTGACCGTAACCACCTTGAATCAGGATAATAGTAATTATACTTATGCCAACCTTAAAACTGCGGTAGTGATATACAAGAATACGGATGGCGGCAGAATTTACGACAATCAGATTTCAGATATTCAGTTTATGATGGAAAAAGGGCGACTGTTTTACTGGATCAATTCGGGTATGAAACTCAATATGCAATTTTTTTGGTTTGAAATCGATGCACATAAAGACTATCCGGATGCTGATGGACTTTATTTTCAGGAAACCGCTACAGACCTTGCAGAAACAGGGGTGATGAATACCCAGTATGATGTCGTATTTCGCATTACCCCCGCCATACAAGGTTATTGGTCCGTAGGTGCTCCTGTCCTCAATCTTCCAGGCCCGAAACGACGGACCGGTTTTTCGCACTCACACTGGCCGATCGGCACCGGTGTGCGTTATCCCCAGCACCACGATTCAGCCAATATGGGGTTGACCTGGATTTTTGTGCACGAAGTACAACACGCTCTTGATGCTCTATACGATTTAAATGGTTATTCTGAATTTTATCATGGCGATAAACCCTGGGAGTTTCCGGTTGCCTGTGGCGAACACTTTGATTTTCAGGCAAAAATGTTTCGTCATTTCAAAGCCTATGAAGAGTTGTTTACGGATTGGGGTGATATTTATCAGACCGCGGATGCGGATAATGATTTGTTTCCGGATCATGATCCACGAGTTCCCTTGGATGAAAAACGGTATAACAGCAGTCCAATTCTCAGCGACAGTGACGGAGATGGCCTTGATGATAAAGCGGAAGCGATAAATGGTATTTATTGGGGCAGTGATCCGCAGAATCCGGATACAGATCATGACGGCCTGCCGGATGGTCAGGATGATCATCCTCGCTATCCGGTAAATACCGAAATACCCTTTTTTACCCCGATGGTGGATGGAAACATTGATGCTGAATGGCCGGCGGTCAATGACACGGTGAGTTATTCACCAATAACCTTTAACCCAAAACTCTATTTGGCCTATGATTGCGACTTTTTCTATATCGGCCTGAACCTGCCTTATTATTCCAGACCAGAGATTTTTCTCGATATGGGAGCAGATGGCTGGTGGTGGTCTTCAGGCAACACGGTTATGTTGCTCGATCCGCTTTCCAATACATTCAAATCGTTTCGTTCATGGGATGCCGGCACTGCTGTGAAAAATTTTTCTCTCTCCCAAAATGGCCCCGGCGGCATGTGGGATACGGAATCGAGTTATCAAAACCAATTCGATCGACGTGTTATCGATCCAGAGCTGGTCTCTTTAAAAATAAATTATACTGCTCCAGAGTCGCAAATCGAAATTGCTATTCCTAAAACGCCTTATGCCGGCTTTTACCTTACTCCAAATGACAGAATTGCGCTTAATATTATTTATTACAACCTTAATGCCAACCCCCACAATTGGGCCACGACTTTTGATCTATACGATTTTGTGGAATTCACCTTACAGAATCCAACCGCGGTTGATCATGAAAAAATCAA
>CAZSOP010000029.1:0-16772 GCA_964608385.1 uncultured Cytophagia bacterium | reverse complement strand
TTGGGGACGGCTGTGCATCGATGCCTATAGATTGAAATGCAGCAGCCATACAGCGGGCGGATATATAGGACATTTGCGGAATATAGACTTTGCGGTCCACAATGCTTTTTTTTGTTCCCATTTATACCTCTTCCACCTGCGATGAACAGGTCATCATATTCTTTTTTAACAGGTTTTTACTTTGCAAATAGGCCTCGCATCGGGTCATAATGCCGGCGTCATTGCTGTGATCATCAAACTGCAAAGTTAAATAAGGCTGTCCAAGCGCCTGCCGGACAAAATGTTTTATGTAAGAATCCGGCCCGCATTTAAAATTTGTAAAATAGATTGCATGTAAATGATCATGGTGCCCTATATATCTGGACGCCTGCAAGATGCGCTTTCCATAATTCCAGAACATATTGGGATGGATATCGGAAACGTCGATATGCTTTAATGGCAAAAAATCCATGGGAACAATATTGATGCCATACAACTGGTATAGTTTTTGTGCCACATTCAGGCTTGTTCCAGCGTCGTATATGTTATAAGGCCGCCCCAATAAGACAACCGCAGGTTCAGACTGAGCTTCAAGCTGACAAAGCACGTTTATTCCCTGAGCAGCAATCTCGTCCCTGAATCCATTTTGTACCGAGTAAGCATAATCGACTGCTTTGCGGTTTTCTTTACGGCTAATCCCAAGCTGTTTTGCCATGGAAATCAGACTCTCTTCAACATACGTTTTCCCGTCGCGAAAACGCACAACCGGCGAGAGAACCTTTCCGACCTGAGGATGCAGATAGCGGGAGTTTTTAAACACCAGGGGCAGGGTTTGTCCCCATGGGCAAAACCAGGATTCCGTCTGCGGGAACTCTGTTTCCGCATTGATCACATTGGGTACGAAAATATAATCCACGTCTCGTTCAAGAAGCGATGAAATATGACCCAAAGCCACAATAACGGGAAAACAGGGTTCTGCAATACTGTTTTCCTGTCCTTGCCTGATAATCGCAGAATTTGTTGGTTCAGATAAAACCAATTGAATACCAATTGCCGAAAAATAAGCCCGCCAGAACGGCAGTTGATCGTAAAAATAGAGTGTGCGGGGAATGCCCATCTTGATCTGACGACCATTTTTTCCCGGGATATCCGAAAAGAGAAATTCTTTATACAGTTTTATTAAATTCGGGATGGCCGCTTTTTGTTCTTGTTTTTTCTTCTTGCGAAAGCGTTCAGAACATTTGTCGCCCCAATAGGTTTTTTGACCATTTACCGTAATTTCCTGTACATCGCATTGATTACTGCAACCATTACAACGTATATGGCGAATGGTAAAATCAATTTCCGAGAAATCAAATCCATAAAACAACGTCGGAAGGGGGTTGTGCTGTTTCTGTTCTTTCGCCAGCAAGGCGGCGCCAATGGCTCCCATAACCCCATTATGCGGCGGAACGATTACCGTCTTTTTGAGAACTGTTGCAAAGGCAGCAGCCACCGCCCGATTGTAGGCGGTACCGCCCTGAAAAAAAATCTTGTCGCCAATCTTGCGGCCACGAACAACCCGATTAAGATAGTTCAAAACCACGGCATAAGATAATCCTGCAGCAATATCATTCTTTGATTTTCCTTGTTGAAGATAACTGCTGACATCCTTTTCCATAAAAACCGTACATCTTTCACCCATCACCACAGGTTCCCGCGAGGAGAGCGCCAAGTCGGCGAATTCATTTTTGATCGAAATTCCCATTCGCTTTGCCTGCTCCTCAAGAAAAGAGCCGGTACCGGCAGCGCAGGCTTCGTTCATGGTAAAATCGACAACCACCCCTCCGTCAATGGAAATATATTTTGAATCCTGACCACCGATCTCAAATATGGTATCCACATTCTCTTTGAACAAAGTGCTTGATATAAAATCAGCTCCTGTTTTGTGTGCCGTAATTTCATCATGTACGCAATCCGCCCCGACCAGCTCTCCAACGAGTTCCCGTCCGGACCCCGTCGTGCCCACACCACAAATCCGCACCACATCCCCCCACTTTTCCAGCCAACGGCTAAACTCCCTTTCTACCACCCGAACTGGCCTCCCCTCCGTCTCAGTATAAACCTCGTCTAATACACGGCTATCGTCGTCGAGTAGAACAAAGTTTGAACTCACCGATCCTATGTCAATACCCAAATAGGCATTTATAGGATTATCGCGGCATTTGACTGACCTGTGTGTCTTATCACCCAAAAATTTGACCAGGGAAAAATTTAAGGGATTCTGTTTTCCCTGTGACAAAGAAGAACCGCTGTTTGTTAAAATAGCCGGCGCTTTCGGGGAAGGAGAAATGGCGTTTTCTTGCGCCTGCAAAGCGCTTCCAAGCGCCGACATGTGTGCAAATTGGGAAGGAATGATCAGGTTTTCCAGAGAACAGATAGAGCGTATCGCATTAATTACGCCTTTATTCGCCGCCACCCCGCCGACAAATACGACAGGTGCCGTAAGTTCCTTACCCCTTAAAACCGTTCCCTTAAAATTACGCACAACAGCCTCGCACAACCCCTTAAATATCGATTCGGGCGAATAACCGCGTTGTTGCGCATGTATCATATCCGATTTTGCAAAAACGGAACATCTTCCGGCAATATTTGCAGTCTCAGTAGCGCTCGCGACCATGCCCCCTATTTCTGAAACCGTAAACCGTAACCGCGCTGCTTGCTGGTCTATAAATGACCCGGTTCCGGCTGCACATTCACCGTTACGCTCATAATCAATAATAGCGATCTCTTTGCCACGGTTAGAATGATCAAGCCGAATAAAACGGGAAACATTTCCACCGATTTCAAGGATGGTTTGAGCGTCAGGATAAAAAAAGCTTACTCCATGAGCAATAGCAAGATATTCATTCAGCACAGGCAAACCGAATTTTACCGATACGCCTTTGGTCTGGGAGCCGGTGAGATAAAGGTTCAGCGGATCAGCAACCGGCACATTAAGCCACTTTTGCAAAATGCTTTTCGCAATAGCGATCGGATCACCCCCAACAGGAATTAACCTTGAAAATAAAATTCGAAGATTATCCTGACGGACGGTGCTCTCGATATCATAACCTGTCAATTTGTTTTCGATACACCTTATATCACATCGATCCGGAACAATAACAACAAATTTCGCTGTTGCAGACCCAAGGTCAAGGCCCATTTGTATCGTCGTTGTTTCCAAAAATAACTCCCTATATAAAAAAATCCCTGGCTATTAAAGTAAGAAAAGCCAGGGATTTCATCAAGAAATAGTTTGCAAAAAAAATCGTCATTCCTGTAAAAAGTCAGCATCTGTTGAGTAAAAAACAAATTCGATTCTTCGATTCAACTTTCTGCCGGTGGGTTTTTCATTGTCCCCAATGAGTATGCGTTCACCATCAAGACGGGTAATGCTCAGGGGCTCATCCTCACCGAACCCTTTTGGTTCATCGATTCGATCCTTGATCATTTCATAATAATCCGGATAATTTTCCCGCAAATATTGTAAAAAATCCCTGTGAAAACGGCGGGCGCGGCGTTGAGAAAGCCTTTTGTTTACTTCCCGCGGCCCGGTAGCACAGGCATGTCCCCTAAAGGCGACCCGTAAAGATTTATCACTGAAAAGCGGTTTAACCTGATTGAGCAAACGAGACCAATAAAATCCATAAACAGGATCGGTTTCTGCAAACTTTAAGGGCAGTGCCAGCCTGTATTCCCGTATAGCTTCTTCGCTGGTTAAGTAGGTCTCTTTCAGTCTGGTTCGAAATGTGCGTCCCAGTGAATCCGACATTTCAATAAAATAATCAACCTCTGTGTTGCTCCAAAAATTAATTTCTTCTTGCAGAGGTTGCCACAACACATTACGGTCCAGCTTTTGCATTCCCTCAATATAAGTGATGTTGAGACTGTCTCTGCGATCGTCCGAAATATTTATAATTTCGGCATCTTCAAATGAAACCGCGCTTTTGATGGCGCTCTGAAAAGGTACGCCCTTGATGATTCTCTCCCGGTCTTCCTGGCGTACCGGCACAAACAGAATGGCCTGTCCCCGCTCTGATGCGGAAATCTCCAAATGCCGTCTTTCCTGAAAGACCCATCTTGCATCTGTCGGATTTGAGGGCTCGGGCCGGTATGCCATCACCTCGCCCGATTCAATCTCGATTTGCGCTGGATTAACACCGAGTTTTACCAATGAATCCTGTATCGCTTCCGAGCGTTTGTTGGCCAATTCAATATTCTCTTCACCGGAATTTGGATCAGCAAATCCTTTCAGCTGCACTTTTAAGTTGCGATTGTTTACCAACCGTTCAGCCAAAATCGCTAAAGGCGGTTCAATTACATCCTTTTGAATATATTCCCTTCTCACTTTATGGCTATGATCATCAAAAGTAATATCCGTAATAATAGGCATATCTATAAGCGTTTTGGCAATCTTTACCACATTAACGCTGTCATCCGTGCTAAAGACACCCTTTGGTATTGTGTGAAATATTTCTTGCCCGATATTATTGTCTTCATGAATTTCTTCAATACTGTTGCCCTGGTCGGCATGGGCAACGATAATATGTCGCCCCAGCAGGTTGGTGTGCCACTCGATATCCAGCGTCGTATCCTGATTCACGTTTAGGAAATCGATTGTTTTTTCAAGCAGCAGCTTTGACGACAACGCACTGATTTCGGTTTCTGCTCGAATGGGTTCATAAAGCAAATCAACACTGTCCCGGATCACAAGCTTGAAATTTTCCGCCGGCAGATCGCCGCTGTTTGCAAAGGTGATTTTCAGATTGCCGTGATAATCATTTTCCGTAATCCACGGACTATAGTCAAATTCCACATCCCTGATTTCTATATCAGGCAAAGGAATATAAAAGTGCGCAATTTTACGACCCTTAAGAGAAGCAAAACGAAGATGCTGATCGCTATCAATTGCTGCAACAGACCAGTAATAATGACCGCCGGCCAGCTTTTCGGCTGCAAATGCCGACAAGCCGGTTTCAATATTTACCAGTAAATCGGTGTCCGTGAAAGATCTGTAAAAGCTGTCGGCATTTCTATTGTACTGATCGAGTATAGCCGCTAATTTCGTGCTGTCTCGATCAAAGAGTAAACGATACGTTACCTCATCAAAAAGATCCGGATCCCGGCTCTTTTCCCATTCGAGAATGACACTATTTGAATAAATGGTATCGTTCATGGCCGGAGACAAAAATCGAAAGGACTCCGGTCCTATAGGATAGTGCGATACGGTTCCCCGGTAGGTTCTGGCAAAAAACTCGCCTTCATCAAGAGTCGCGATGTCTGCTCGCAAGGCATTATTTCGACCGGGTATCAACATTGTCGAGGGCGTAGTAATATCATCCAACCGAATGCTGGCACCGAAAGATATTTTATCCATCAAATCCGCGCCCAAGTTATAACCACCATTAACGGATAATATCCGACCTAAAGAGATTTCCGCTCCCAGTCCCATAACAGGCTCTTCATCCAGCACGCTGTGATAATCTGCAATGACTCGTAGCTCAAGGCCGCCATGTCTGCCGGCATAAAAAGCACCACCAACTCGCCAGGTTCTTGGTAACGGTGTGGCTGTGCTTTCAAACGACAAATCCGGCCCAAGGTGGGTAATGGCGGCACCCAATGAAATCACGCCATGGGGTAACAGAGAATTCAACAGGCTAAACCTGTTGCTGCGAATCGAAAGGCCAAAATCAAAAGCAAAGGCGTCTGCAGAATAATCCGCCAACGTGCTTTGAAAGTATTTGGCATTGGTGCCCAGGGACAAGCTCACACCATCAAAATCGATGGGTTGGCCCATACTGAGAGTCACCAATACATCGCTGGCCTGAACAGACGCCACGGTATGGTCGGAACTGTCGAATTCCGGCATCCCTTGATACAAAAGACCCAGGGCAAATTTACTTTGCCGGCTCCAGGGCATGGCGATCTTTCTGCCATAAACAAAACTGGCATTATAGATATCGGCAATCCATTTGGAATAGCCCGCTGTCCATTGCCATTCTCTTAGATACCCTGTTGCCCCGGGATTCGCATAAATTGCATGGGGGTCGTCGATATCTGCTGTATGGCTTGCCGCCATACTCTGCACCCTGGCACCCGGAAGCATTTTTAAAAATGCAGCTCCGGCACGGACCTGGGCGTTTACAGATGTTACCGAAATAACTGAAATAAACAGACCCAAAATTACAAAAATTTTAATCGTTTCTTTCATACTCATGCTTATCTCACTATGATAAACTTTTTCCAGGAGTTAAATTCGCCGGAACGCAAGGTTACCAAATAGACTCCGCTTCCTACTTTTTGACCGTCCTGCAAAAGCCCATTCCAAAGATAGGTGTTCCAGCCGCCATCATATATATCTTCCGTTAACTCGACGATATGTCGTCCGCTTGAATCGTAAATATCCAGCCGTGCGGTGCGACGATAACTTAGTTTAAAATGAATTTGCAGAGGATCCTCATATTCCGCTCTGAAAACATTTCGATCCAACACCAGATAATTACTGCTTTTGACCACAACCACTGCCCGGGCGGTAGCAAGCCGGCCCCAGGAATCAGTCGCCCGAATCTCAAAAATCAGCTCTTCTTCCCGCGCATTGGTGATCATTTTTTGAGGATAATAAAGTTCATCAAGCTGGTGCCAGATATTGGGGTTAAGTACTGTTGATGAAATCTCATTATCAGCAAACGACTTGTTTATACTGCCATCCGGGAAATATATCCACAAATCCCAGGTCGAAACAGCAACCGGAACCTGGACCCGCACCTGAATGCTGTCTGTAACATCCACAACGACCGGAAGCGCCTCAATAGTGGGGGTAAAGTCGGCTGCGCGCCCAATAATAACGGTGGGATCGTCAATGTCCGGAGTGTCGGGATCGTCTGTCGGCAATGATTGCGTCAGTTCCAGGGATGTTAAATAGCCCTGGTTTGACACAAAATCCATCCCGGCATCGAGCTGAATAGAAAATTGAATGACCACGCTCTCGGAGGGCCCGATGGTGCCGATCTCTATGCGGATGGGAGAGGTGCCGACAACCTGACCCTGACTTGTGCTTACACTGCCGCTGACAGTGGTGTTTGCAGGAAGCGAATCCGTAAACACAACACTATCGGCATTACCCATTCCGGAATTGGTAATGGTAACAGTATATTCGATGATATCTCCGGCGGTCAGTTTATCATCACCGTCCAGATCGTTCCATGTGCCTTCTTTGATGAGATCGTTGCTTCCATCAAATGCCGGATCTGGCTCTGTAACCGTCGGATCATCCGAATTCGGGGTATCCGGATCATCGGTGGGTTCTTCATTTGGCGTGCTGGGCGACGAAACGGATCCCTGATTGATAATCTGCGCAACGCTACCATCCACGCGCAGGGAAAATTGAATGGTGGCGCTCTCTTTTGCACCCAGAGTACCGATTCTAACCCGAATAGGGGATGTATTAACGACAGTTCCTTTCGAGGTTTTAACCGTTCCCTGTAAGGTGGTGTTGACCGGAATGGGATCCATAAACAAGACATTTTCGGCCTGGCGGCCACCTGAATTTTTGATGGTAACCGTGTAATCGATAATGTCGCCGGCCGATAACCTGCCGTCATTATCCAGATCATGCCATTCATCGCTCTTGGTGACATCCGCATATCCGGAAAAATTAGCGGTTGGTTCAGTTACCGTGGGATCGTCATCAGCAGGGGTGTCCGGATCATTTGTCGGTTCGGGATTGAAAAAATCAGGAGAATCAAGTTGTCCCTGGTTAATGATTTGATTCACCGTTGCTATCACTTTAAGTGAAAATTTGATCACAACCGTTTCGCGTTCGGAAATGGTACCGATATTAATTCGGATCGGTGAGGTGTTCACCACCTCGCCTTTGCTGGTCGTAATGGTGCCGGTTTGCACCGTGTTTGCCGGCAGGGGGTCCGTAAACACAACATCCATTGCCGCCCGGCCGCCGGAATTAAAAATCGTGATCGTGTAATCAATAATGTCGCCGCTGCTGATCCGGCTGTCGCCATCATTGTCATGCCAAATATCACTCTTGATCACGTCTGTTGATCCGTCGAAATTCGGCTCGGGTTCAGTTATGGTCGGATCATTGTCTTCAGGTGTAGACGGGTCATCCGTCGGCTCATGTTCATCGATGTCCGGACTGGCGAGTTGTCCCTGGTTTACAACTCTTTCCATATCTGCATTTACTTTGAGAGAAAAACGAATGGTAACCGTTTCCCCCGGCAACACCGTGCCGATGTTGACCTGAACGGGCGACGTGCTCACCACCTCCCCTTTACTCGTGGTAACCGTTCCGGTTTGTTCCGTGTTTGCCGGCAAGGTATCCGTAAAGACAACATCCGTTGCCGCACGGCCACCAGAATTATAAACGCTCACCGTATAATCGATATTGTCACCATTGCTCACCTGACCGTTACCATCGTTGTCATGCCAGACATCGCGTTTAATGACATCCGTGGTTCCGCTAAAATTCGGTTCCGGTTCGGTAA
Organism: uncultured Cytophagia bacterium; assembly: GCA_964608385.1. Lineage (GTDB taxonomy): Bacteria > Zhuqueibacterota > Zhuqueibacteria > Residuimicrobiales > Oceaniaggregativiventaceae > Oceaniaggregativivens_A. The sequence continues at coordinate 8,271 of CAZSOP010000029.1, read as the reverse complement.
TAGTCGGATCGTCGTCTTCAGGTGTCGACGGATCATCCGTCGGCTCATTTTCATCAGTGTCCGGACTGCGGAGTTCTCCCTGGTTGGATACCGCGGATAAATCGCTCGTCAATTGTACCGAAAAATTGACAGTCACCGTTTCTCCGGGATCAATAAAACCTATCTCTATCTGAATCGGCGATTGCGTAACCACTGTTCCTTTTGTTGTAAGAATATCGCCGTACAAAATGACATCTTGATCCAGTCTGTCGAAAAAAATCACATCAGATGCCGGAGAGTGTCCGGAATTGGTGATAACCACCGTATAATCGATAATATCGCCGACGGTTAATTCAGCGTTCCCGTCCAGATCTCGCCACTCGGCGCTTTTTAAGAGATCAGAACGTCCATTAAAGCTCGGTTTGGGCTCGACAATGGTAGGATCATCCTCATCCGGTGTTGTGGGGTCATCTGTCGGTTCTTTATCCTCGATATCAGGACTGTCGATATCCCCCTGATTGATAATACTCAAAGCATTCGAAATCACATTAACGGTAAAGCGAATGGTGACCGACTCTCGGGGTTGCAACGTGCCCAAATCGATCTGAATGGGAGAGGTGCCAAGTATTTCGCCTTTTGTGACGGTGATGGCTCCGGTCAACTCTGTGTGGTCAGGAATGGAATCGCTAAAAATCACATCAGATGCCGGCGCATTGCCCGAGTTGACGATGCTGATCGTATATTCAATTTTGTCTCCAATCGTAATTAAGCCATTATCATCACGGTCATCCCAGCTGGCTGTTTTAATCACATCCGTGGTTCGATCAAAATTAGGTCTGGGCCGCAAATCGTCTGACAGGACGAATGCCGATGCCCGGTCGAGATTGTTATTCGATGTGGTGTCTCTGGAGGCCGACAAGGTGGAAACATTGATTAATTCATAAGGATAATAGCCGTACGCCGGCTGAGAAACGGTGTTGACCTCTATAGAGATCGATTCAAAGGCTCTCAGCGTGTCAAAATGCCAAAACAAGGTGTCCTGACTTTGTCTCAATGGTGTAATCGATGCCCCCTCCAGGATTAAGGAATCCGGTAAAATGTCCTGTACTTTAATGTTATAGGCATCTCCTGGTCCCTTGTTTTCTATTACCAATTGATAGCGAATGGATTCATTGGTAAAAACCGCCGGTAAGGTATCGCCGAAAACGACGATATGGGTATCCGTTACTGCGGTTTTGGAGAGTTGCAGGTCATAATTCCGCTTGCCCAAATCATCGGGAAAAATAATCGTCGTGTCTGCGTCGGTGTTGTTCGAAAGCAGAGAATCCCTGTCGACTTTGACCTCTACCGGAGAAACCGCCGGCTGTAGCCGGGTTATGCCGCTTTTCGCATTGGCAAACACCACCCAGCTCGTATCGACGCCGGCATCGAGTTGCTCGATCGTCCAGAACAACGCCTCTGCTGTAATGGTTTCCGGAAATAGCGTCGTGGTTTGATAAGTGACAAAATCCGGTATCGTTTGTTCGATGAGTAGATTGTTTGCCGGATAAGGTCCGAAATTTGAAACCGTAATCTCATAGGTAAATTGTTCATTGGGCCGCACTGCATTCCATTCCTTACCCAAATAAAGAACCGTCGTGTCTGTCACGGATTCCACCGTAATCCCCACATCAAGGGAATCTCCTCCGGCCGGTTGCGGAACCACGACAAATCTAAGCGAGGCTTGATTGTTCTCTTCAACCGTATCCACCATACTTTCTATATAAGAGAGACTGGTTAATTCATAGGGTAAATAAGGAAAACCGGAGGCGACAACCGACTCGATATCAATATAGCCGGTTTGATTCACTTTTAATGTGTCCAGGATCCAGAAAATATTGTCTTCACCCATTTCCTCCGGCTGCAGGGAGAGCCTGTTAACCTCTGTCGAATCCGGTAAATGATCAAAGAGATTTAAATTATAGGCATCTTCAGGACCATAGTTGGTAAGACCAATGCGCAATACCACCTCTTCATCCGGAAAAACCGCCGGTAACGTATCACCCTGGAATACAGTTCTATTATCCGTGACAATACGATAGTCCAGCCCCACATCATAATTGCCTTCCGGGTAGGATCGGAGCACTCTGATGGTATCTGAATCAACATTGTTCGTCATGTTGGTGTCATTATCGGCGGATATCATCACCTGGCTTGTTCTGTATCTTATGCTCAGGGGAATATCATCTTGCAACCGGGCATCGACAACCATATTGATTTCTTCACCGCTGTCCAAAGAGGGTATTTCCCAGATAATATCTTGTGACGAAACCATTTTGGGTGTCCTGGATGCATCGAGAAATTCTATAAATTCCGGATATCTCTGAACGACCTGAATCGTGTCCGATCTTTCCGGACCCAGACCCTCTAACCGGATGATATATTGAAACGCCTCACCGGGCCGAACAGCATTGAAGATATCGTCCAAAATCGTTATGGTTGTATCTGTAAGCGAATAAAGATCAACTCCGACGTCCGTATTTCCTGCCGGTTCAGCGGGCATTTCAGGAATAGCATATACGCTTTGCCGCGCCTCATTGTTTTCAACGAGCGTATCGGTCGGGCTGTTAACCATTGCGGTTGAGGCCAATTCAAAAGGATAGTCTGGAAATGTATCTTTCACATTCACACGCAGGGTGATCTGTAAAAGATCGGACACGGACAGGGAATCAATCTGCCACATCAGCGTATCAACGTTAATATAGGTCGGTGGACGGCTTGAATTCAACAAAGTTACGGAATCCGGCAGGATTTGTTGTAACCAGAATTGATAACTGGTTTGAGGACCGTTATTGCGCACGGTTAAACGATAATCATATTGCGTTCCCTCGACTGCAGCTTTGACGATTCTGTTCTCATGCACAATGGTGGTATCGGTTTGCGCGTTCAGAGCAACCGCCAAATCCGAGTTGTGATAGGAAGGCGGCAGGTAGATAAAAATGGAATCCATATCGCTGTTGTTGATAAGCAACGTATCGTTTGCCGCTGTTGTCGTTGCCTCGGAAATTATTACCGAGTCATTTACAGAAATATTATTGCTGACAAAACCGTTAATCAAAAATGTTTGTGAGGTCTGGGGAAGCATACGCGGCAATGTCCACCTTAGCGTGTCACCGGAAACAGCATCCGGGGCTTGATTTGCCGACAAAAAGATAAAATCGCCGGGTAATATATGATTCAGCACGACGTCATCGGCGCTGTCCGGACCTGTATTATCCAACTGTATCCGATAGGAGACCGCTTCTCCGGGCTGGGCATAATGCCGCGCTTTACCCCCGACAATGGAAACCGAATCGGTCTCCGAAACCAGGTCGACGCCAACATCCGCTACAGAATCGGGGCCGATGATCTCGGAAGCGGTATAGACCGTATCCAGTGATATGTTATTTGTGGAATCTATATCATTAATAGAGAGAACCCAGGCACTGTCGATTAAGGCGGTCAACCCCTCAGGGACCTGTGTCGGCACATCCGCATCGAGCGTAACCAAAAACGAGTCTCCGGGCGCCAAATCCGGCAATTCCCAATAGTCCCGGGTGCCCTCCTCCCGTGCCGGGGGAGTGGAATAGGTGTTGTTTATCAAAAGATCAGGGGGTACATTGGTCAGAACGGCATGGCGTATGGTGTTGACATAATCGTTCTTTACAATAATATCATAGCGAATATGTTCATTGCTGTAGGCAACGCCATAATCGTCCCCTTCGATGTTGATCACACGTGGTGGTGTGGAATGAACGCTTACCGAGGCATCGATAAATGGTTTTGAAATCAGGCGCAAGCTATCTACAATCTTAACACTTTCGGTGTCAATAATGGGCCCGTTTAAAAATTGCGGATATTGATTGGAAATAGCAGCATAGTGATGAAGTTTGAGGGTGTTGACGCCCGCTTTGAAAAAATAAAGTCCGGCATCCCGCCAAGTGGTATGCGGTGGCCCGGGATCATCCAATACAACTTTATAGGGACCGGCATTTGCGTCCTCGGGAATCGACGGGCTACCATCGCTGTGTTCAAGCGTCATATAAAAGGTTTCGTTGAGCTGATCATCACCACTGTTATATAAAATTTTCGGATAGACCTGATAGTATCCTTCGTGTTCGATATTAACATCCGTGACGGTAGCGTGCATTCCAGGTTCACCTTGGTCCGCACGAACGCCAATCGTCACCCCGATGAAATGATCTTTAATAACTTGTTGTTGCGCAACCAAAACCACCGGGAAACTCAAAAGTATCATGATGATCACCGCCAGTCGCCTGATGATCATTTGATTCCCTTGAAACCTGTTCATATTCGATCCATAATTTTAAGTTAAAATGTTTATTATAAGTATATATACAAATTCCATGCCACGGTTTTACCGGGCATCTAAAAATCGGGCACTTGAATTTGTTAAATTTAAGATACATACGTTACCGGAAAGAGTCGGGGCTTTTGGTTATTTCACCAATTTGGAACACCTGTTCTGGGGATATGCCCAACCGGCCTAATATCCAAAAAACGATTCAAAATAAACCTGCTCCTCAGGAATTGCGAGCTTTTTAAACAAGTTTTTAAGAGCGTCAACCATTCCCGGCGGGCCGCACAGGTAAACCTCTTTTTTATTTATTTCTGCAATATAATCCCGGATAAATGAATCATTAACAAGCCGCTTTTCTCCATGCCATTGTTGAGATGCCTCTACAAAGGTGGGAATATACTTAAAGCCAGGTTCTTTTTTTTGCAATGAAAGAAAAAAATCATGATAGGCCGTACTGGCCTGGGTGCGGTTTGAATAAATCAGGGTAAGAGGATGAAACTGTTCGTTGTAAAAATTTTTTATGATGCTAAAAAATGGCGTGATCCCGATTCCTCCGGCGATAAAAACAGCCTCTTTTTCACTCATTTTATAAACAAAATCCCCTTGCGGACCCATTATTTCAACAGCACTGTTCGTAGACATTTCCGCCAAAGTGGTTTTAAAGCCGCTGCCGGTGTGTCTCGTCGTAATATTAATTGTTTTTTCATGTGGTGCGGATGAGATGGTAAATGTTCTCACAGGGCCTTTAGGATCGGCCTGTTGTAATTCGGGTAACTGCAACAATATATACTGACCGGCGGTAAAGGTGAATTTTTCAGGTTTTTCAAAAGAAAACTCTATGGTTTCCTCGGCAACATGGGTTTTTGCCAACAACTTTGCAAACCATTTTTGCATCTGCACATTTCCTCACTCTTTTTCTGCAGGAACAAAATCGATGATGCGCTCATTTCGCGAAACACGCGAAACCCTGATTCTGATGGCATCTCCTAATTTATATACCCGACCACTATGAACACCGACCAATGAATATTCGTTTTCTTCATGAACGTAATAGTCATCTTCCAGATCGCTGACATGAACCAAACCATCCACTAAAAGAGAAGGAATATGGACAAAAACACCAAAATCAACGAGTCGGGAAATAATACCGTCAAACTCATCACCAACATGTTTTTCCATATATTCCGCCTGCTTTAATTTAACGCTGGCGCGCTCAGCCTCCATAGCTCTCACTTCCATCTCATTGCTGGTCTGGCACATGGTCTGTAAAACGTCATCACGAATAAACTGGAACGGGGGAGCAATATATTTTTTCAATAATCTATGCACCAGCAAATCCGGATATCTCCGGATTGGAGATGTAAAATGAGTATAATATTGAAACTGGAGACCAAAATGACCACTGTTTTCCGTAGTGTATTTGGCTTTCATCATAGAACGAATCAAAGCTTCCTGCAATGTCGCGGTGGCGGAGCGATTCTTGAACAGGTTTGATAATTTTCTGTAAAAAGCAGAGTTGACTCTCTTAGGATAGGGAACATTGAATCCAAATGCCCGGGCCAGGGAAACCAGCTCTTGTACTTTTTCCTGATTCGGCTTTTCATGCACGCGATAAACAAACGGAAACGCCTTATCGTGCGCTTTGGCAAGAGAAACGCCCGCATGGCGGGCGACAACTTTATTGGCCAGTAACATAACCTCTTCTATCAATTCATGCGACTTGAGCCGTTCCTTTGGGTATATGGTAATGGGAGTACCCTTCTCATCCAGCTCGATCGCAACTTCAATGCTCTCCAAATCGATGCTGTTGCGGGCGGTACGGAGTTTTTGCGCAAAATCGTGCATGGCGCGCAGTGCGCCGGCAAAAGAATCCTTTTTGCCCTTGAGGATAATATCCTCGACCTGTTCATAAGTATACCGCTTTTTACTACAGATCACAGAGGGCATAATATCATAACCGACCACTTTAAGCCGTTGATCGAGTTCAACAAAAACGCTATAGGTTAATCTATCCTCATTGGGAACCAGGCTACAGATCTTGTTGGATAAATACTCAGGCAACATGGGCACCACGCGGTCAACCAGATATACCGATGTTCCCCGGTTAAGCGCCTCTTTGTCCAGGGCGGAATTCTCCCGGACATAATGACTCACATCAGCAATGTGGACCCCCAGGCGCCGGTTTCCATTCTCCAGTTTCTCCAGAGAAACCGCATCATCAAAATCCTTTGCGTCTTTTGGATCAATGGTAAAAATATCCATCTCCCGCAGGTCTTTGCGGCTGTCAATTTCTGCTTTCGGGATGGCCGCCGGTATGGATTCCGCTTCTTTTACCACGTCCGCCGGAAAAACCGAATCGATTTCGTGTTCATAGAGTATAGATACAACATCGACACCGGGTTCATCTGCAAATCCGAGAATCTCGATAATATGTCCGAAAGGATTAAGATGCTCGTGTTTCCATTCATCTATAGCGATAACCACTTTTTCGCCTTCCTGCGGCTGAAGGGTTTCATCCGGGTTGACGAGGATATCGCTGTGGATTTTCAAGTCATCGGGGATTACATATCCGTACCCGCGGCCAAAGTGAAAGGTGCCGACAAGGCGTGTTCGTGCCCGCTCCACCACCCTGATAACCTGACCTTCGGGATTTTCACCGCGGCTGTGGGCAAAAAGCCGCACACGAACCAAATCTTTGTGCAGCGCAGCGCCCATGTTTTTTTTGCTGATGAAAACATCCTTTTCGTCTTCACGTAGCACAAAGCCATAGCCCTGTGACTTGACGTGAAGAATACCTTCCACCTCAGGCGTATTGGATTTCGATATATATCGATTCTTCTTGAATTTGAATATCGCCCCTTCTCGGCCCATTTTTTTTAGCAGATCGCGCAGCGCCTGATATTCTTGTTTAGACACGGAAAGCGTTTGGGCAATCTCCTTGGCTCTGAAGGTTTTATATGGTTTGCTGTTGATTAACTGTAATATTTTCTTGCGAATATTTTTCTGTTTCATTTTTTCACTTTCGTTCACATACAAAATTTGATACCATTGTTTTCACCTCAGCATCCCACCATTTTGCGGATATCCTTTACAATGGTCTTTGCCATAAGATGATTTTCTTTCTTTTTTTCATACAGATTATTGCCATTCACATCGGTCGCTCTCAACTGAACATGAAATCGGATACATTGAGAAGTTCCCGACGGACGAACCGTTAAATGATTGAGTTTATCATCATCAAAGAAAAACCGAATCCCTTCATCTGCAAAACCATTGTAATAGGGGAGATCCTTATAAAGTTTCCAGCGGTGCAAGGCGTCGTATTTACCCGTTCGATATGCTTCTACGGATTTTACGTTCAATCCTCCAATCTGCAGGTTGCCCTCTTCTGCTGTCCGGCGTATCTCTTCCATTTGCCAGAGAATCTTGAGCTTTCGTGACATACCCGTTGGACCTTCGAATTGTCCCCAGTAGGGTTCGGGTTCGTAATAGTTCACAAATAAACCAATTTCCGGATCGAGATAAATATGTTCATCTAGCAGTTCAATCAAAGATTTTTGAATGGCCCTGGCATATGCCTGTACTTCGGAAATCAAAATAGCGGCAAAGGTTCCGTCTTTGTCACGCACATGCCCGCCGTCTCCCCAGATTTCACCCGGTTTGGGTTTTGGTCCCAGGATACTGAAACCGTTGCTTTGCTCCAGGGTGGCGACATTATAAGACCGCTTACCATTGTCCATATTGACGGCATCGAACAACACCGGATGAGATTGACCCGGAAAAATCTTTTTCCCCCTGTCTTTGGCCAGATCCCCAGAGCCGACAACCGCTTCCTGCTCATGCCATTCTTTGAGCGTTTTTTGCAGCATTTCCCCTTGCCAGATCATATTGGTCGCATTGGCCAGAAAACCGAAACCGACCCAGGTCTTAACAACGCCAAGATCGAATTTCTC
>CAZSOP010000028.1:0-17309 GCA_964608385.1 uncultured Cytophagia bacterium | reverse complement strand
TTTCTCTGGGCGTGCTCGAGGATCAGGTCTACAGCTTGTACAATACCGCTCAGGAAAGCTTTTTACCGTTGAGCCAACCGGCCTTTTATCAGGTTCTGTTGACGCTGCTGCTCTTTTCGGGTATCCTGGCCCTGGGATTTTTGCAAAAACGGTTTTGGTGCCGTAACTTGTGCCCTCTGGGTGCCTTGCTCGGTATTTTTTCCAAATATCGTATCGTCAAGCGTTACGTATCATCCGATTGTACCAGCTGCAGTATTTGTCAGCGCGAATGCAAGATGAACGCCATCGAAGACGACTATAGCATCAACAACACGGTGGAATGTATAGAGTGCGACACCTGTCAACATGTTTGCAAACCGGATGCGATTTCATACACCTTTGGCTCGAACCCGGGGAAAAATGAAATCGATTTGTCGAGGAGGAGATTTGTTCTCGCTTCGGTTGCCGGACTCGGTGGAGTCGGTGTTTTAAGCGCGATGGCCCGCGACCGCAACCGTGTCGGCAATGTCATCAGGCCACCGGGTGCTCTGAAAGAAGATGAGTTCCTGGATCGCTGCATTCGCTGTCAGGAATGCGTTAAAATCTGTAACAGTACGGGTGGATGTTTACAACCGGCTTTGACGCAAAAGGGACTGGAATCGCTATGGACGCCGATTTCCATTCCGAGATTGGGGTATTGCGAATACAATTGCAATCTTTGCGGCCAGGTTTGTCCCACCGGTGCGATTGAAAACCTTGATATTGAAGAAAAGAAAAACGTCAAAATGGGAACTGCCTATTTTGACAAAAGCCGCTGTATTCCCTGGTATAGCCACAACGATTGTCTGGTGTGCGAGGAGCACTGTCCGGTTCCCGATAAAGCGATTAAATTCGATGTTCAGACCGTAACAACTTTTGACGGCTCGGTTAAAGAGGTGAAATTTCCCTATGTGATCGAGGACACCTGTATTGGTTGCGGCATATGTGAGAACAAATGTCCGGTTGTGGGAAAACCCGGAATTTTTGTAACAGCGGCAACGGAAACAAATACCAGTGAGAGTATATACTAAAATACTCGCATAACATGAGTCAAATAAAAAAAAGAATACGTACCGCTTTGCAGAGCGGTCTCGCTTTTCTCAAGCGCCGGCATCCTGCCGGGGGCAGAAAACCGGTTTGGCTGAACGCCTATGACGAAGGGGTACCGGAACGCGTTGATATTCCCGATGACTCTCTGGTCGATCTCTGGTGCAAGTCGGTAAATGAGGCGCCGGCAAATTATGCGATCTCATACTTTGGCAAGCCCTTTACCTACAAGTATATACACCAGCTTGTACTGAGATTTGCTCAGGGAATGAAGGAATCCGGTGTGCAACAGGGAGACCGCGTCGCCCTGATTTTGCCCAATATTCCGCAATATATCATTTCCTACTGGGGTGCTCTTTATATCGGTGCCGTGGTTGTACCGATCAATCCTCTTTTATCCGAACGCGAGTTTAAATATCAGTTGTTGAGTATCGATCCCGCTATGATTGTGGTGCTGGATCGGCTTTTCCCCCGTCTCGAGCGCTATGTCGATACCTTGCGAAATACGACTGTGGTCATTGCCTGCCTGGAGACCTATTTACCGCCCTTTTTGAAAATTGCCCTTCACTTTAAAAACCGGCTCGATAAAACCAGGAACAGAATTCAAAAACATCGCAATATCGTATTTTATCGCCAGATATTGAGGCGTCATCCCTGTGACGACATGTCAGAGAGCGAAGCGGATGATACCGCCATTTTGCTGTTTACCGGAGGTGTGACCGGAACCTCCAAGTGTGCTGAGCTCAGCCATCGTAATCTTTTGGCCAATGTCATTCAGGCGCATGCCTGGATTACCGATATGCGCGATGGGGAGGAGGTGATACTGGCCTGTTTACCCCTTGTTCACAGTTATGGTCAAATGGCGTGTCACCTTCTTTCCGTTTATACCAGAGCAAAGATGGTGCTCGATCCCCGTTTTAATGCAAAACGCGTCATCAAACTCATCCAAAAGCACCGCGTCACTCTTTTCCCGGGGGTGCCGACCATGTTCGCTGCTATGGTAGGGGAGAATTCCCAAAAACAGATCGACTTTACATCCTTGCGCGCCTGTATCAGCGGCGGGGCTCCACTTGACGAACAATTGAAAAAAGAGTTTGAAGAAAGTTTTGGCATCAAACTGGTAGAGGGATACGGACTGAGCGAAGCTTCACCGATTACGCACTGCAACCCGATTCGCGGATTCAACAAACCATCCAGCATAGGGTTACCCTGGCCGGATACGCTGGCCAGAATCGTCGATATGGAAAGCGAAGAAGAAAAGGCGGCCGGCGAGATAGGCGAGTTGTGGGTAAAAGGGCCTCAGGTCATGAAATGTTATTGGCAGAACGCGCAGGAGAGCAAAGCCGCTTTTCGAAATGGATGGCTGCGCACGGGCGATCTGGCCAAAGTTGATTCAGAGGGTTATTTTTATATCGTATCGCGATATAAAGATCTCATTATTTCGGGGGGATATAACATTTATCCATCAGAGATCGAAGAGGTTCTGCTTCGGCATCCGGATATTCAAGATGCTTGTGCAGTGGGCGTGGATGATGCCTTTTGGGGGCAGGTGGTTAAAGCCGTGGTTGTACTGGAAAAAAGTCCAAGCCTTTCCGACCAGGAGATTATTGCATTTTGTAAGCATGAACTTGCCGAATATAAAGTTCCAAAAATCATCGAATTTGTTCAGGTCATTCCCAAAAACCTGCTTGGCAAGCCATTACGCCGGGAACTGTAATTTTTCCTACTTTTTAGACAAAAAGTTATGTATATTGCGGTAGCACAACATAATTATCAGGGTATGGTCATAAAAAACAGCTATTATTAAAATGGACAACCTTGTTCGCATCGTTCAAACCGGTAAAGCCAAAAATGTTGTCAAAGTGACTCCTCTCATTCCGGAATCCGATATTGCTCTGGTTCCGGTATTGCAGCGGGTATTTGAAAAATTACTGGTAAGAAAGAAATTTTTTGTCATACTCGATGTAGGCGGTCTCTCCGGTCTGCCGTCGAGTTTGGTGGTATTGTTGCTTGAAATGACCGCCAAATTTCGCCGCCGGGGGGGAAACCTGGTGATGCTCAATCTGCACGCTTCTGCGAAAGCGGATCTGGACCGGTTTCATCCGCTCAATTTTTTAAAACAAACCGATCATATCAGCAAAGCGCTCGATCTGTTCAATAATCATTCTTCGGCAAAAAGTACGAAACAGGAACGTGCGGATATCAAGATGGTCAACCGATCGGTTCGAATTGCGAGCCGGGTGAACCATCTCTATCGAGCCTGTGATTTTGTTACCAATATTGCCGGCCGTTTACGATTAACACAATCCGAAATCAACAAGATCAAGATTGCCGTCTATGAGGCCTGTCTGAACGTGATCGAACATGCTTATCATTCGGATACCAATCGCTCCATCGATGTCAATGTTGAGGTGAAACCGGACAGGCTCGTTATTCGTATAACCGACTTTGGAGAGGGGTTTCAGGTTGATGATACAAAGTCATTTGATATTGAAAATGCCGTTTCCGGCAGAGAACGGGGCGGTATGGGGTTGCACATCATCAAACGGGCGGTAGACGACCTTTCCTATACACAGGATACGCTGGAGGGAAACCAGCTGATTATGACCAAATATTTGAAGGAACAAGCATGAACATAGATTTTTTAAGTTTTATATTCGGTATGATACTGGCGATTGCCGGCGTTATCGTTTTTGAGACGATCTGGGGCAAGCTCTTTGCCAATAAACAAACACGGGAACTCCGTAAAGAGGTACACCGTTTAAGAACTGCTTTGCGAAAAAAAGACGAATATGTGCGAAAAGCTTTATCTAAATTACAAGAGGAAACAAATGAAGAGTGAACGTTTATCAAAATCATTTCGGCAGGGTGCCATCGGCGGCATTACCGGTTATATCATCGAACATGGTCTGGAATCGGCCATGGGCGTGGAATTTATCAACGGTGTTTTCGAAATCGCCGGAGCCTCGCTCGGGATATTGCATGCCAATCGCGATCTTATTCAGCTCGTTTATGACGGTGCTGTGAGCGTAACCGGTAAAGAACCGGCAGCGTTGAGCAACGCCGAGTGGGATCAGGTTCGCAGCCGTTACCCAAAGGCGGTTGAATATCTTGAACGCGCCCTGGCCATGAAATAGGGGCGAAATTGATATGGCTTTATGGTCTTTACCGGCAATGGTGCTGTTAAGATTGGGATATTCGCTTGCCGATAAAAAACAATGGCTCCCCAGGAGCGCCTATCACCGCCAGTCGATAAGGTCTTTAAAGGAAGGCGACCTTGACGGCGCTGCGCGTTATAACGCGATTGCCCTGAAAAAATCGGGGGAATACCAGGCTGCCCTGATCGTCAGGGACGTCATCGCCATGCATCGCGACGCGCTCAGGGATAAATTTTCCAAAGAAATCGCCAAAGAAAAAAATCGCATTCAAGAGCTGATGAATCGTATCATGACCTTGCAGATCAGCAACAGAAAACTCGGGCGGCTGCTGAAAGGGTTTAAATGGCTTGAAAATGCAAGTCTGCTTGTGCTTTTACTTTTACCGGTTACAACACTGTTGAACCGGCAATTTTTTCAGACGCCTGTGATTGTTGCGGGCTATTTGTTGGTACTGCTGGGGGTCTATATCTATAAACGCACGGCTCCTTTTGACAAAAAGTGGGTCGAGTGGGAATTCGAAATCCGGAATAACAAAATACTGATGCGTCTTTTTGAACATAAAATAGCGGTTCATTTAAACTGCATTGAACGAATGGGTGCAAATGTCCACGATCAAATCCATATTCAAGATTAAAATCAGCTGGCTGTTGCAGATTGTATTCATTCTGTTTGCCATATTTGTGGTCTTGAAATATCAACGCCGTCACCCGCAGGCGCCACAGGTATCAGCACCCCGGGTACAAACGGCTGCTGAACAATCCATCGCGCCGGCTCCGGACACCTCCCCGGACAGCAAGGCGGAAGAACCCATACCAACACTATCCTTAACCGTTGAGCAGGCGGTGATTTGTCTTGATGTGGAAGACGGGCGACCTTTGATGCCAAAGTCCGAATTCAGCAAGCTGGTGGATCATCTTTATTGCTATGTGAGGATCAATGGTTCAAAATCATACACAGTACGCCATAGATGGATCTATGACGACCGTCTTGTGCATGAAGAGACGTTTTCGGTTTCCCCTGGAGAGCAGATTTTAGTCAGTAAAATGGAAATGATTCCTGCGTGGCAAGGAACCTGGCTGGTAGAGGTGATGAGTTCCGGGCAATTGTTAACGCAATTATCATTCGAGTTGATATGAGCAGAAAGAGCAGATTAGCTGAAGAGATACGCCAATTCCGCAGGAAAAAACCGGTTTTGGCGGTTTTTTTTATTTTTTTAGGATTAAGCGGTCTCATCCTTCCCATTTTACCCGGCTGGTTGTTGTTGATTTTTGGCGTCATTCTTTTATTTCCCTCCTTTGAAGATCGTCTTCGGGATAAATTCGAAAAATTGCGCCGTGATTTCCAGTCATGAGTGTGAAACTTTTTTACTCAATCAGAGTCTAATAATAGAAAATAGAATTGAGGAGGTTTACGATGATTCCTTTTTTCAGCTTGACGGATATATTGCTTTTGGTTCCGGCTCTTTTACTGGGGTTGTACGCGCAGTCCAAAGTAAAGAGTACCTTTGAAAAAATGAGTAAGGTCCGGGCGTCATCCGGCTATTCCGGGGCTGATGTGGCCAGGCGTATGCTGCAGCAAAATGGTATTCATGATGTTGAGGTTGAAGAGGTGGAAGGGCGGTTATCCGATCATTACGATCCCATTAAGAAAAAGCTGCGTTTGTCCGGTAATGTATATCATTCCAATTCGCTGGCGGCGCTGGGTGTTGCGGCGCATGAGACCGGGCATGCTATACAGCATCAGGTAGGGTATCGTGCCCTGATACTACGGCAGGCGATATTTCCGATTGCGCGTTTTGGTTCTTCTCTTTTGATGCCGTTGCTGATCGGTGGGATTTTCTTTTCAATTCCCGTTCTCGTTGATATCGGCATCATACTTTATGCCGGCTCTGTTCTTTTTACCCTGATGACGCTGCCGGTAGAGTTTAATGCGAGCAAACGGGCCCTGGCACAGTTGAATTCCGGCGGATACCTTGTCGGCAATGAAGTACGGGGCGCCAAAAAGGTGCTGGATGCAGCCGCCCTGACCTATGTTGCTGCAGCAGCGGTTGCGATACTGAATCTGATCCGGTTGTTATTGTTGCGCGAAGAGTAATTGAGTTTTCATATTCTGCCAAAATGACAGAGTAGACGTTAAGGATCTTGAGCTGGATTTTTAGTATAAGTAATTGTTAATTTTGTTATTAGGTTTTTTTTAGTGGCTTGGCATACTTGTTGCAATATATTAGAGTGAAGTTGTTGAAACAACGGCCATTAGCTAATTTTTAGGCATATAAAGAGATAGAAACCACAAAGGCCGCGAAGGAAAGAACAGAACGACATTGTTAATAGCAAATAAATGAACTATCTATTTTAAGGCTTTGATTTCTTTAAGACAATGTTAGATGCATCAATCGAATACAATTAAATAATCCGGTTTTGAATATTTTAACCAGCGTTGGAAAATAAAAAGTCAGGGTTTATTTCATAAACATAGAAAAGTATATATGCAGCAGAAAGATTTTTATAAAATATTAGGGGTTGACGAAAATGCTTCGCAGGAGCAGATAAAGTCTGCTTATCGTCAGTTGGCGAAAAAGTATCATCCCGACACGCATAAAAATGACAAACAGGCCGAAGAACGGTTTAAAGAAGTTTCAGAGGCGTATGCGGTCCTCAAGGACAAGAAGAAGCGACAAAAATACGATCAGATGCGAAAATACGGCAATCATCAGCAATACAATTCTCAGGGATTTGATTTTGAAGATTTTTCTTCCATGTTTGGTGGTCGTGCACGCTCGAAACGGAGTACGGGTGGATTCGGCGGTGCATTTGATTTTGAAGATTTATTCAGCCAATTTTTCAGCGGCAGAAACAATGCCACCGACATACGGCAAAAAGGAAATGACTTACGGGCGACGGTGCACATTCCGTTTGAGACTGCTGCGCGGGGTGGTAAACATACGGTTTCTTTGAATTTCAAAAAAGCCTGTCCGCAATGCAGCGGTAAAGGTGGTTTTAGGTCGCGTTCGACATTTTGCAGCTCCTGCGGCGGCATCGGCACGATAAACGAGTCCAAAAAGGTTTCCATCAATATACCCCCTGCTTCGGATAGCGGTAAACAGATACGCCTGCGCGGTTTGGGAGAGCCCGGAATCGGTGGAGGCGAGCGCGGCTCGCTGATCGTCACCATTCAGGTTTTACCGCACCCTGTTTTCGAGAGAAAGGGCCTGGACCTTTATACAACGGTAAACATCAACGTGGTTCAGGCGGTGCTGGGTTCAAAGATACATGTGCGTACCTTTGAAGGAAAAGAGGTTCAACTTGTCATCCCCCAGGGCAGTCAAAACGGCAAATTGTTCAAATTGAAAAAGCTGGGACTGGAGGCAAAGGGACAAAAGGGAGATTTTTACGTACGTCTCCATGTTCAGATACCTTCGAAACTATCCGGATCTTCGAGAAAGATTCTTGAAGATTTTGCGAAAGAAGCAGGACTGGCCTATTAAACGCAGAAAGGAAACTATTATGAAAAGCAAAATTTATTCGCTCGTTATCTTGATGGCGATTTTTGTCGGTATTGTCAGTGGATTGATTATCGCTTCAAATTTTGATTTCACCAGCCACAGTGAAGCGGCGAGCCCGTTACCGGAACCGAAAGCAAAAGCAGTTGTTTTTGGCTCCCAGGAACCTGTTCCCGAGCAGGTTGCATCGATGGAAACGATGAGCAAAGCCTTTACCTGGGTTGCCAAAGAAGTCAATCCGGCGGTTGTAACGATCAAGAGCAAAGCCGTGGTTCAGCGAAAAATTCATCCTTTTTTTGATGACGAGTTTTTCCGGCGCTTTTTCAATATGCCGCAGCAAGATGAAGAGCAAATTTTGCGCGGACTGGGGTCCGGTGTCCTTGTAAAATCCGATGGATACATTGTCACCAACAATCACGTGATCGACGAAGCGGACGAGATTCAGGTCTCTTACAAAGGAGAGGAATATAAAGCAAAAGTTATCGGCACCGACCCACTAACCGATGTTGCGGTGATAAAAATCGATAAAGAAAATTTAGCCACTGTCCGGCTGGGCGATTCCGATGAGCTTGAAATCGGTGAATGGGTCTTGGCGATCGGAAATCCGTTCGATAGTATTTTGCAGAATACGGTTACGGCGGGAATTGTCAGTGCCAAGGGTCGTTCCGGACTGGCACTCGGTGGCAGTCAGGGTATTCAGTATCAGGATTTTATTCAAACCGACGCAGCGATCAACCCCGGTAACAGCGGAGGCGCCCTGGTCAATTTGCGCGGGGAGCTTGTGGGAATCAACACCGCTATTGTCGGACAGGCAAATGTCGGCATTGGCTTTGCTATTCCGGTCAATATGGTCAAGGATGTGATGGAACAGCTCGTTGAGAAGGGACGCGTCATTCGGGGATTTCTCGGCGTCAATATTCAGACTGTTGATGAAAAGCTGGCAAAATCTTTTGGTCTGGATGAGACAACCGGTGTTCTGGTGACCATGGTACAAAATGATTCACCGGCGAAAAAAGCCGGATTACGCTCTGAAGATATTATTCTTGAGGTAAATGGTAAACAGATGGATTCCGTTGAAGAACTACAGCGCGTTATTGCTTCTTATTCGCCGGGTAGCAAGGTGGAGGTAACGATCTGGAGAAATGAGAAGGAAAAGAGTGTTGAGGTTAAACTGGGAGAACGACCCGGCAGCGAACCCGTTGCGGAAAGCCCGCAAGCCTCCTCCGCTACGGAAAAGCTGGGCTTAAAAGTACAGGCGTTAACCGATGACCTCGCTTCGCGCCTGGGTTACGAAGGCGAAGGCGGTGTTTTGGTTTCGGATGTTAAAAGCAATTCGGTGGCTGATCTCGAGGGCATTCGAAAAGGCGATCTGATTACCGCAGTAAATCGCAACGCGGTGAAAAATCTCGGTGATTTTAACGATGAAATGGAAAAAGTAAATGCTGATGAAATCGTTCTCTTTCGCCTGAAACGCGGAAATGTCAGCTTGTTTGCGGCGCTGAGGATGCCGGACAACGAATAGACTGTAGATTGTATTGGTCGTTTAAGCGTTTAAGATGGAGAATGAACCATGCCGACCTATGACTATCGGTGCAAAGCATGTGGACATCAGTTCGAGATATTTCAAAAAATTTCTGATAAACTTGTTGACGAGTGTCCCCTGTGCAATGGAGAGGTCGTCCGCCTTGTCGGCGGCGGCCAGGGATTGATTTTTAAAGGATCAGGGTTTTATATTACCGATTATAAAAAATCAAAAAAAAGTGAAAAAGCGGAAAAGCCTGACAATTAGTCAGGATTTTTGCCAAAGTGTCAATTTTTATTTTGAAAACAAGCACATAAAATACATTCTCATGTGCTTGTTTTTTTATATATTAGAACATTTTTTGATTTGTTGGCATGTCATTTGCATGTATGAGAATAAAATTGTGTAAAACAATAGTATGTAAAATAATCAACGACTAAAGAAGGGAGTTGTTTTAATATGGGTAAAATTATTGGAATCGACCTGGGAACCACCAACTCTTGTGTGGCTGTAATGGAAGGCGGCAAGCCTGCTGTCATACAGAATAGCGAAGGACAGCGAACCACCCCGTCAATGGTGGCATTCAGCAAAAGCGGAGAGCGGTTGGTTGGTCAGGTTGCAAAACGACAGGCAATTACCAATCCGCAAAAGACGATTTTTTCTATAAAGCGTTTTATGGGACGACGCTATAACGAAGTCGATCGTGAACGCGAAGAAGTACCGTATAAGGTTATTGCGGGTCAAAACAATGTCGTCAAAATAAAAATTGATGACAAGGAATATACGCCTCAGGAGTTATCGGCGATCATTCTGCAAAAAATGAAACAGACCGCCGAGGATCATCTCGGAGAAAAGGTGACCGATGCTGTGATTACCGTACCGGCATATTTTAATGACAGTCAGCGTCAGGCCACCAAAGAAGCCGGTGAGATTGCCGGATTAAACGTACGCCGTATTATCAACGAACCGACGGCGGCTTCACTTGCTTATGGTCTGGACAAAAAGACAAACGAAAAAATTGCCGTATACGATCTTGGTGGCGGCACATTCGATATATCCATTCTTGAAATTGGTGACGGTGTATTTGAGGTAAAGTCCACAAATGGTGACACCCACCTGGGTGGTGATGACTTTGATCAGCGTATTATCGATTGGATGGTAGATGAATTTATCAAACAGGAAGGCGTAGACCTGTCAAAGGACCCCATGGCCCTGCAAAGATTAAAAGAAGCAGCGGAAAAGGCCAAGGTTGAATTGTCTTCCACCTCACAAACCGAGATCAATTTGCCTTTTATCACGGCGACGGACAGCGGTCCCAAGCATTTAAATATGACGCTGACCAGATCGAACTTTGAGAAACTCTGTGAAGATCTGTTTACCCGCAGTTTGGAACCGGTCAAGAAGGCATTAAAGGATGCCGGTCTCGAGCCTTCTGAAATCGATGAGATTGTCATGGTGGGTGGTTCGACAAGAATGCCCAAGGTTCAGCAAATGGTAAAAGAATATTTCGGTAAAGAACTTCACAGGGGTGTAAACCCGGATGAGGTTGTCGCTATCGGTGCCGCTATTCAAGGTGGTGTGCTGGGCGGCGATGTTGAAGATGTGCTCTTGCTGGACGTTACACCGCTTTCCCTGGGTATTGAAACTCTGGGTGGTGTTACGACCAAATTGATTGAAAAGAACACAACGATACCAACGAAAAAATCCGAAACGTTCTCTACTGCTGCGGACAACCAAACATCGGTTGAAATCAATGTGGTACAGGGAGAGCGTGAAATGGCGCGCGATAACCGCAGCCTGGGACGTTTTCACCTGGACGGTATTCCGCCGGCTCCACGGGGTGTGCCGCAGATCGAGGTTACGTTTGATATCGATGCCAATGGTATCCTCAACGTGTCGGCCAAGGACAAGGCCACCGGTAAGGAACAATCGATTCGCATCGAGGCATCTACCGGCCTGAGCAAGGAAGAAATCGAAAAGATGGTCAATGATGCCAAATCGCATGAATCGGAAGACAAGCAGAAACGCGAATTGATCGATCTTCGCAACCAGGCGGATCAGCTGGTTTATCAGACTGAAAAGAGCCTAAAGGAGAGCGGAGACAAGATCGATTCCGATTCCAGGAACAAGCTGGAAGCTGCTATCGGACGGGTGAAAGAAGCAACCAAAGCTGATAACAGCAACGAAATAAAATCAGCCATTGATGATCTCAACCAGATCTGGCAGACGGTTGCCTCGCAGATGTATCAGGCAAGCGGTGACGCTCAGCAGGGCGGACCGCAAGCCGGGCCGCAAGGTGAAGAGCAACAGGCTGCTGGTGAAGAGAAATCGGACGATTCGGAACAGGCAGAAGATGCCGATTACGAAGTGGTTGATGAAGATAAAAAATAAGCTGCGCCGGTACAAAGTCAGCATTCAGCAATCGGATTGCGGCGATGAAGAACCGCAAAGAACGCTGAAGAACGCGAAGAATAGATAATATATAACAGCTACAGATGGTTGGTTTAAAGATCGATCATTGATCTTACACTCTTTCTTTGCGTTTTTCGGCTTGTTGCTGATCGTAAACAGGCTTGATAAAGAGTATAGGGAAATATTTTAATAGATAGCCGGGAACAACACTGTTAAGAAAAATTTTTAGGTTTTTAAATAAATTGATTTTTAACAAGTGGAGCTGTATCACAAAGGTTGATGAGATAAATAAATTCTCAGCAATACATCTGCGGTTTCTGCGGTTTTTAATCGTTAAGAAACCTAAAAAAATATTACGATTAATATTTTTGATATAGCTCCCATTGATTATAGATAGCATAACGATATATAGGGCGAGCTCTGTTCTCGCCCTTTTTTTGAGGGAGGAAACAAAAAATGATACCCATAGAGAAATTGACATTAAAGGCTCAGGAAGCGCTGTCGAGAGCGCAGCGGCTGACCTCGGAATACGGGCAGCAGCAAATTGAGCCCTTACATCTTTTACTTGCCGTCATAGAACCGACGGAAAGCATTGCGCGTTCGATTCTGAACAAGGTCGGACAAAAGCCGGAGATGTTGCTCGACAGGGTAAAGGCGGAGGTGGAAAAGCTTCCCAAAGTCTCCGGCGGTGGTATAGGGCAGGTTTACCTGTCACCCGACACCAATCAGATTTTTGAAAAGGCGATGCAGCAGGCGAATGCGCTCAAGGATGAATATATCAGCATTGAACATATATTATTCAGTTTAACGGAAGATCGCGGCAAAGCCGGTGCTTTATTGCGCGAGAGCGGCCTCAGTCAGGATGCTTTGATGCAGGTCCTGCGCGAGGTTCGCGGCAGCCAGCGTGTAACCGATCAAAATCCCGAAGCCAAATATCAGGCGTTGAAACGCTATGCCCGTGATTTGAATGATCTGGCGCGCCGGGACAAACTCGATCCCGTTATCGGACGCGATGAGGAGATCAGACGCGTGTTGCAGGTCCTCTCCCGCCGTACCAAAAACAATCCGGTGCTGATCGGCGAACCGGGTGTAGGAAAGACCGCCATTGCCGAAGGTATCGCTCACCGGATTATTCAGGGAGATGTGCCTGAGAATCTGAAAAACAAACGCATCATCGCCCTGGATCTGGGCGCCCTGATCGCCGGGGCAAAATTCAGGGGCGAATTCGAAGAACGCCTGAAGGCGGTGCTGCAGGAAATCAGCGATTCAAACGGTCAGATGATTTTATTTATCGACGAATTGCACACGTTGGTCGGAGCCGGCGCAGCAGAAGGCGCGATGGACGCCTCCAACATGCTCAAGCCTGCCCTGGCGAAGGGAGAGCTTCGCTGTATCGGCGCCACGACTCTGGACGAATATCGAAAACACATTGAAAAAGACGCAGCCCTGGAACGCCGTTTTCAGCCGATTCTGGTCGATCAGCCGACTCTGGAAGATACCATTTCCATTTTACGCGGTTTAAAGGAAAAGTATGAGGTACACCATGGTGTGCGTATACAGGATACTGCCATAGTGGCGGCGGCAACGCTTTCGGACCGCTATATCACGGATCGTTTTTTGCCGGATAAAGCCATTGATTTAATCGACGAAGCAGCTTCCAAACTGCGGATTGAAATCGACAGCATGCCGGTTGAGCTCGACGAGCTGGAGCGGCGCCTGAAACAGCTGGCGATTGAGCGACAGGCCCTGACCAGGGAAAAGGACCAGGCGTCCCAAAAGCGGCTTGAACAGGTGGAGAAGGAGATTGCCGACCTTGAAGAGAGCATCAAAGAGATGCGGGCGCATTGGGAGCTGGAGAAGCAAAGCATCGGTCGTATTCGCCGTTTTAAGGAAGAAATTGACCGGGTCAAAAGCGAAGGGCAAAAAGCTGAACGGGAAGGCAATCTGACCCGGGCGGCTGAATTAAAATACGGCAAACTGGTGGAGCTGCAAAACCAATTGGAAGAGAGCAATAAGACACTGGTCGAGCTGCAGCAGGATCGCAAAATGCTCAAGGAAGAGGTCGACGAGGAAGACGTTGCCGAGGTTGTGGCAAAATGGACGGGTATACCGGTTCAGCGCATGCTGGAAAGCGAACGGGAAAAGTTATTGAAAATGGAACAGCGCATCGAGGAACGCCTGGTCGGACAAAATGAAGCCGTCAGGGCGGTTGCCGATGCCATTCGGCGGGCAAGAGCCGGACTGCAGGATGCCGACAGGCCTATCGGATCGTTTATTTTTCTGGGTCCGACCGGTGTGGGTAAAACGGAACTGGCGCGGGCGCTGGCAGAATTTCTTTTTGACGATGAACAGGCTATGGTGCGCATCGATATGTCGGAATATATGGAAAGACATTCCGTCTCCCGGTTGATCGGGGCGCCCCCCGGTTATGTCGGCTATGAAGAGGGCGGCCAACTGACTGAAGCGGTGCGAAGACGGCCTTATTCGGTTATTTTGCTCGATGAAATCGAAAAAGCGCACGCCGAAGTGTTTAATTTGCTGTTACAGGTGCTGGAGGATGGCCGCTTGACCGACAATAAGGGCAGAACGGTTAATTTTACCAATGCCATTATTATTATGACGTCCAATATCGGCGCGCCATTAATACTTGAAAAGTCGTTAAGCATAACCGAACAGAACCGGGAAAAGGTGCATGGCGAAATCAGCGACAGCGTTATGCAAATGCTGAAAAAGCAACTGTTGCCTGAATTTCTCAATCGCATCGATGATATCATCATTTTCCACGCGCTGACCAAAGAGGATATCAAAAAGATTGTTCGCTTGCAATTCAAACAAGTGGGCACGCTTTTGGCCAAACATAATGTTAAAATCGAACTGACCCCGGAAGCAGAGGATTTTATTGCCGAGAACGCCTACGATCCCGCTTTTGGTGCCCGGCCTCTGAAGCGATACATTCAAAAAGAGATCGTCAATAGATTGGCAACACGGTTGCTGCAAGGTACCCTGCAAGCCGATTCAGTGGTAAAGATCGTGGTACGGGAGAATTCGCTTGACTTTATATAAAAATCTGAATAATTTGTCCAATTATTTGGGAACCCAAGAAATTTTTTTGAGTAAGACTATTAAATCAACTTCCGGAGGAACTCTCATGAAAGCATTGTCGCGACTTTTTATTCTTTTGGTATTGCTCGGATCTTTGACGAGTTGTGGCGAGAAAATGACGGAACAACAAATGCGTGCAATGGCTCTTGATTATGAGAACAAGGAACAGTGGGAAAAAGCAATCGAGACCTATGAAAAGATATTAAAAACATACAAGGATTCTCCCAAAGCGGACGAGACGCTTTACAAGTTGGGAAGTCTCTATGTAAACCACAAGCAGGATTTTGAAAAATCGATCGCGATTTACAAACAGCTGATTGAGAAATATCCTTCAAGTCAGTATGCTGTAAAATCCGCTTTCATGATCGGCTACTGGTATGCAAACAACATTCAGGATCTGGATAAAGCACAACAGGCCTATGAATCTTTTCTTGAAAATTATCCGGATCATGAATTGGCCGCTTCGGTTGAATGGGAGCTCAATCATTTAGGGCAAGACATCAGTTCGATTGAGCTCGATCTCCAGGCGGATTCCCTGGCGAATTAAATTGCGTTCCTGTATTCGACTAGAGTTTTCATATGTGATTGCAGAAAAAGGTTTTTTCGCAGGCCTTCCGGATTATGAATGAACAGGTTTCTTTGTATTGCAAATTCTGCAATATCGCATAGTCGATCTGTACGAGAGAAACGTGTTTGGCTGAACCGTATTGAAAAGGCTTACCTTTCCGATCCTGCGGAAAAAACCGTTTTCCCAAAATCATCTAAATCAAAACCCATCGCAACCCTTACAGAAAAAAGAGGGGTATGTATGAAACAAAGCCTGACTGTACTCTTTTTGCTGTGTTTTTTTGTCGCTGTTTTGCCGGCACAGGATTCCACGGCCGCGGCTGAGGAAAGCGCCATTAAACTTTTTTGTTTTGTCGACAGAACCAGCGTGCCGCTGAACCGAACCGTGACCTTTACCATTCGCCTGCAATGGAGCGGAGACCTCGATCGCTATGAAATTCACAAGTTCGATAACCCGCTTTTGGAGAATTTCGAAATTGTCGGCAATGCTTCTTCAAACCGTGTTCTGCAGCAGGGGGGAAAAAAGCAGGCGATCAACGAATATGAATATATCCTTAAACCAGGCCGCCTCGGTATGGGATATATCGAGGGCGTTATCATAAAATACACGGATTTAAAAACCGATCGCAATTATCGCCTCATAACCAACCGTCTGGAGGTTAAAGTAGAAGATCCTTTGCCTGAGCCGGGAGCCTCTCAATGGCCATTTTGGCTTTTATCGGCATTGATATTCCTTCTTTGTGTCGCTCTGGTCTTTTTTGTGGTGAAAAAACGACAGCAAAGGCGTCTTTTGCTCCGGCAGCAGCAACAGGAAGCGATTCCCACCGAACAAAAATATCTGAATGAATTGAAAACATTAAATATAAATCAACCGGAACTGGACACAGCCGGAGCCTATTCCACAATTTCCAGGCTTTTAAAGAGCTATCTGGCTGACAAGGGAATCGGGCCGGGGCTTGAGGCGACCACAGGGGACATTGTAGAGGCGGTTCGGTCGAGCGATCTCGACGAAGAAGTGTCTGAACATATCAAGCAGATATTGAGCACTGCTGATCTTTACAAATTTTCAGGAAGTGCCGGCGACAGACATCAGGTCGATCGTATTTACGCTTTGTTTGAAAATATTTTGCAAAAAAATAAAACAAACCAGAGTAGGGAGGATAAATGAACGTAGATATTCAGGCGATAAATGCCCGCATAGAGGAAGAAAGCGCTTTTGTAGAAACGATTATCGAAAATGTCGGCAAGGTGATCGTCGGTCAGAGCTATATGGTTGAACGATTGCTGATCGGTTTGTTGTCGGATGGGCATGTTCTGCTGGAAGGGGTTCCGGGGTTGGCCAAAACCATGACGGTAAAAACTTTGTCCGATGCGATTAAAACCGGGTTTCAACGTATCCAGTTCACACCGGATTTGTTGCCGGCCGATATTATCGGTACCATGATTTACGATCAAAAAAGCGGTGGATTTTCAGTCAAGAAAGGACCGGTCTTTTCAAATCTGGTGCTTGCGGACGAAATCAACCGGTCTCCCGCCAAAGTCCAGTCCGCTCTTTTGGAAGCCATGCAGGAACGTCAGGTGACCATTGGCGACCAGACCTTTCCCCTGCCGGCGCCGTTTCTGGTGTTGGCGACGCAGAATCCAATCGAACAGGAAGGCACCTATCCGCTACCAGAGGCGCAGGTCGACCGTTTTATGCTCAAACTATCCGTGACCTATCCGGAGCGCGAAGAGGAGCTGGAAATCATGCGCAGAATGACCAGGGCTGAGGTTCCGACCATTAAGGCCGTTGTGACGCCGGCTCAGATCGAAAAAGCCAAGCGAATTGTTCACGACGTTTATATCGATCCCAAAGTTGAGAATTATATCGTCGATATCGTTTTTGCAACACGAAAACCCCGAACCTACGAGTTGGATGATTTGTCCGAGCTCATCGCTTTTGGGGCTTCACCGCGGGCATCCATATATCTTTCCAAAGCGGCAA
>CAZSOP010000027.1:0-17907 GCA_964608385.1 uncultured Cytophagia bacterium | reverse complement strand
ATGGAATTCCCCTATATTCATGCAGCAAATAGCGGTGCAATTCTCGATTTGCCGGATACCTATTTCAATCTGGTTCGGCCGGGGATAACGATTTACGGATACTATCCCTCTGCCGAGACCAGCGAATCCATTCCCTTAAAACCGGTAATGACCTTTAAGACGCGCGTTATTTACCTCAAAACCATAGGAAAAGGAACCAGCATAAGTTATGGACGCGTTTATACCAGCAAAAGAAAAACCCGGATTGCGACGCTGGCGGCAGGATATGCTGATGGATACAACCGGCTGTTAACGAACACCGGCAAAGTATTAATTAATAATCGGGTCTTTCCGGTTGTCGGCAGAGTATGTATGGATTATATAATGGTCGATCTCGGCCTCGACAATGGTGTTAATATCGGTGATGAAGCGATTTTATTCGGCGATCATGAATCGGTCAATGTTTTATCGATTTGCCAAAAACTAAACACCATACCCTATGAAGTGACCTGCTGGGTATCGAACAGAGTTCCCAGGGTTTATAAAAAAAAGGTATTCTCTTATGAATGAAGAATTACAAGACTTGAATCAAGTGATGAAAGTGCGCCGGGAAAAGCTGGAGCAATTAAAGAAAAGCGGCACAGATCCTTTCGCTTACCGGTTCGATCGAACGCATATGGCAAGCAATATCATCAACGATTACGAAAGCCTTGCCGATAAATCCGTGGCAATCGCTGGAAGAGTTATGGCCCTGCGGAGAATGGGCAAAGCCGCTTTTGCCCATATTATGGATATATCCGAACGAATTCAGATATATATTCGTAAAGACAAAGTCGGCGAAGAGAAATTTGAACTTTTCAAATTGATAGATATTGGCGATATTATCGGTATCGAAGGCACTGTATTCAAAACCAGAACCGGAGAAATAACAGTGTTGGTATCCGGTCTGGACCTTTTAACCAAAAACCTCCGCCCTCTACCGGTGACAAAAGAGGTTGAAAAGGATGGTAAAACCATAACATTTGATGCCTTTTCCGATACCGAACAACGATACCGCAAACGCTATGTTGACTTGATCACCAATCGCGATGTGATGAATGTATTTATCAAACGGTCTCAAATCGTTACGGCAATGCGCGATTTTTTGAACAACAAAGGATACCTTGAAGTCGAAACCCCGGTTTTGCAACCAATCTATGGAGGCGCCTCAGCCCGGCCCTTTGTTACTCATCATAATGCGCTGGACATAGAGCTCTATTTGCGAATCGCCGATGAACTTTACCTCAAGCGACTGATCGTCGGAGGTTATGAAGGCGTATATGAAATCAGCAAAGATTTTCGCAATGAAGGAATCGACAGGACGCATAACCCGGAATTTACCATGATGGAGCTTTATGTGGCCTATCAGGATTACAATTTTATGATGAATTTGTTTGAAGAAATGATCACTTTTATTGCCAAGCGTGTTAACGGGGCTCTGAAATTAACTTATCAGAGGCACGATATTGATTTGACGCCACCCTGGGATCGCCTCTCCTTTTTTGATGTGCTTGAAAAGTATACCGGCAAAAACTTCTATGGTAAAGATCAAACGCAGATAGCAGCTATAGCTGAGGAATTGGATGTTCCCATTGAAAAGGAATGGGGAACGGGTAAACTTTTAGATGAAATATTTGGCGAAAAAGTTGAACCTCATTTGATCCAACCCGTTTTTATATGCGATTATCCCCTTGAATTGTCGCCGCTTGCCAAAAAACACCGCAATGATTCAAACCTCGTGGAACGATTTGAACTTTTTATCGCAGGACGGGAAATCGGCAATGCATTTTCAGAACTAAATGATCCCATTGATCAAAAGGAACGTTTCAAAACCCAAATGGCTTTACGGGCACTCGGAGATGATGAAGCACAGGTTCTGGATGAAGATTATATCCGGGCCCTTGAATATGGCATGCCTCCGACCACGGGATTGGGCGTGGGGATCGATCGACTCGTTATGTTATTGACCAACTCTGCATCCATCCGTGATGTCATCTTTTTCCCAACCATGAAACCAGAAAAGTAACCATGTTTTACGAACTCTTTATAGCCTGGCGCTATCTAAAAAACCGACGAAAAACC
The DNA here is from genome assembly GCA_964608385.1 of uncultured Cytophagia bacterium. GTDB lineage: Bacteria > Zhuqueibacterota > Zhuqueibacteria > Residuimicrobiales > Oceaniaggregativiventaceae > Oceaniaggregativivens_A. Next base: position 15,807 of record CAZSOP010000027.1, on the reverse strand, counting down.
GGCATTTTTTCCGGTATTACGCATATTGCAGTTGCCGGCGTGGTTATTGGTGTGGCTGCATTGGTTATTGCCCTGTCGGTTATGAACGGCTATGAAACCGAGGTGAGGTCGAATTTTATCGACGTTTTTGCTCATGCAAGAATACGGGCATATCTAAACCGCGGCATAGAAAACCATCCTTCCCTGGTCGATACGCTGAAAAAAATTCCCGACATCAAAGCGGTTACCCCCTATGTTTCGGATAAAGCTCTGCTCAAAGCGGAACTCGACCAAACCAGTATTTTCGTGCGTGGAGTTGATCCTGAAACGGTTACCGGTGTAACCAACATCGCACGAAACATCGTCAGAGGAGAACTCTCCTTCGAAACCCTGAGCAGATGGCCGGGTATCATTCTGGGATCGCATCTGGCAGAACGCATGGATTCCAAACTGGGTGATGACATTCTGTTGGTCAGTCTGGCCAACTCCTCGTCTTTTTATGATATGCCCCAAAAATTAAAATTCCGCATCACCGGAATTTTAAAAACGGGTTTTTACGATGTCGATAATAATTATGCCTATATCCATATCAAAGATGCACAAACACTATTCGGCATGCGAAACAAAATAAGCGGTCTGGAACTCCACTGCAAGGATTACAGATCTGCAAGCGGAGTGGTTGATCAAATCAATTTAAAACTGACGACGATGAACCTCTCTTATGTTGCCGAATCCTGGAAAGAGATGAACAGCAATTTGTTCGCCTGGGTGCAGATTCAGAAATGGGCCTTCTTTATTGTTTTGAGTTTGATTATTTTAGTAGCGGCATTTAACATCACAAGTACTCAAATTATGGTTACCATGGAAAAAACGAGAGATATCGGCATTCTCAAAGCGATGGGTGCCCGCAACAACGATATTCAGCGTATCTTTACATTAGCAGGTTTGATCATTGGTGTTGTAGGTGCCGTTTTCGGCAGTATGCTCGGTTATCTTCTCTGTCTGGCACAGTTGAAATGGAGAATACTTTCTTTGCCATCGGATGTATACATCGTCGATTGGCTTCCGGTATTGATCAAAGCATCAGACTTTATCATCATAAGTATTACGGCCTTGCTCATCGCTTACATAGCCTCGGTTTATCCGGCCAGACGAGCAGCACGACAAGATCCTGTTCGCTCTATTAGAGAAGAATAATCCATTCATCCAAAGGATAGTATCATATCCATGAAACTAGAATATTTTATAGCCAAGCGTTATCTTCGCTCTAAAAGAAAAACAAAGTTTATCTCCCTGATCACATATATTTCCATTTTCGGTATTGTTATTGGTGTGGCTGCCCTGACCATTGTTTTATCCGTTATGAATGGATTTGAAGAACAAGTGCGTTCGCGTTTTCTGGGAGCGGATGCTCACGTCAAGGTACTTGCTCTTCACGACAATGGCATCAAGCATTATGGCTTTTTGATGAATGAAATCAAAAATACAACGCACATCAAAACAATGTCACCCTTTATCAGCGAGAAAGGGTTGATCAAATCAAAACGAACCCAGGCCGGAGTCGTTGTCCGGGGAATAGACAAAAAATCCGCTGCAGAGGTTTTGGATTTAGGCAGAAATGTCGTTTATGGCAACTTGAATCTCGGCACGACAACAGAATTTGAGGGAGACACTTTGCCGGGGGTTGTTCTCGGGTTTCAGCTTGCACAGCGGCTTCAGGTTATTCTCGGAGATGAAGTGGCCGTCTTTAGCCTCTCGGGATTACGTCATTTTCAGGATATTCCAGAGGTTAAAAAATTCAGGGTTACCGGTTATTTTGAAACCGGATTATATGAATTTGATGACATTATTGCCTATGTTTCCCTTGAATCAGCTCAGCAATTGTATCAGATGGATAAAAAGGTAAATGGTATCTGGATAAAGCTCGATCACTATTCTCATGCCGATCAGGCTGCCCGCGAAATCAATAAAAGAATCGGTTTTCCATATCAGGTATTAACCTGGAAAGACATGAACCCGAATCTATTCGCCTGGATGGAAATAGAAAAGTGGGCAGCGTTTGTGATTCTAAGCCTCATTATAACAGTGGCTGCTTTTAACATCGTCAGCACTTTAATTATGGTCACCCTGGAAAAAACGCGCGAAATCGGCATTTTAAAATCCATGGGAGCATCGTCTGCCACCATTCGGCGTATCTTCACCTATCATGGCTTTATCGTTGGAGTGGTGGGAACCGTCGTGGGATGCGTCGCCGGTTTTGTTTTTTGTTTTGTTCAGCAATATTTCAGAATCTTTTCCCTTCCGAAAGATATATATATCATCAGTTGGCTGCCGGTAAAAATGCAGCTGGCCGACTTTATTTTAATCGGGATTGCTTCAATTGTACTTACATTTTTGGCGGCTGTTTATCCGGCCCACAAGGCCTCCCGCCTGGATCCGGTAAAATCTATCCGTTATGAATAACAAAATGAAAGCCAGATCATGACAGTAGAAAAAAACATTTTAGAGATCAACGATCTGTATAAAACATATCATATAGAGGGTGCCCAGGAGGTAAGAGTTCTGAAAGGTATTCACCTGGAACTAAAAGAAGGAGAAATCGTTACTATTTATGGACCCTCTGGTGTCGGTAAAAGCACTCTTTTACATATCATTGGTGCGCTTGACCGCCCCACAAAGGGAAAGGTTAAAATCGATTCAAAAAATATTTTTAGCTTGACCGACACAAGATTGGCCATATTTCGCAATCGCACTATAGGGTTTGTCTTTCAATTTCACCATTTATTGCCGGAATTTTCAGCGCTGGAAAATGTCATGATGCCGGGAATGATTGCGAGACAGAACCGGGAAGAGGTAAAAAAACAGGCGATCGATTTACTCAAAAGTGTAGGCCTGGCGGCGCGTCTGGACCATCGACCCCGTGAATTGTCCGGAGGCGAACAACAAAGAGTCGCTGTCGCCAGAGCACTTGTCAATAATCCGAAATTGCTCCTGGCCGATGAACCCTCTGGAAATCTCGATATGCGAACTGCCGATGCGCTGCACGAATTGTTGTGGTCCCTGAGCAGGGATTATAAAAAAACCCTGGTTATCGTCACCCACAACCCTGACTTGGCAACCCATTCGGACCGCGTCATCAAGTTACTGGACGGGAAGGTTAAAAGTGATATAAAATCCAAATTGGCATAATGTTTGGAACAAGTAAAACCATAACGAATAAAACTCTATAATTATTTGTTTTTTAAACAACAGTCTGGTTACCAGCAACTCTGTCTTGTCGTGTTTTTGATTCAAATGTCCTATTTTGATATCAAGAAAAGGCCTTTGAAATTTTACCCTTGCGGTTTGTGTTTATAATTTGTTATCTTAAAACATACGTTTTAACATTCAATAAAAATCCAAGCAGGAGTATGAGTATATGAAGAACAATTTTTCCAGTCGTGTACAAATGGTCATCCAGTTTGCCAGAGATGAAGCACTTCGTTTGGGACACGATTATATTGGAACCGAACACCTTCTCCTTGGCCTGATACGGGAAGGCGAGGGGATAGCGATAGAGATATTACAGTCATTGGGCGTTGATCTCGAAGAGATAAAGAATGCCATCGAAGACGCAGGCAGAGCTTCAGGAGACACGATGACCATTGGCAATATTCCCTTTACCAAACGAGCGGAAAAAATTCTAAAAACAGCCTACATGGAAGCAGACCGGCACAAATCCGATATTATCGGCACAGAACATCTGCTATTGGCTCTGGTTAAAGAAAAAGAAGGTCTGGCGGCACAGATTTTAAACAGTTTCCAAGTCACCTATGAAGCGGTAAGCCAGGAGCTCGAAAAATTGCTGCAAGGCAGCTCTTCAGCACAGGGAGATGCTGAAGGACAGGCCGCCCGTTCACAGACACCGGCCCTGGATCATTTTGGCCGTGATTTGACCGAAATGGCGCGTCACGGTGATCTTGATCCGATTATCGGCAGGGAAATGGAAATCGAACGTGTTGCACAAATCCTGAGTCGGCGCAAGAAAAACAATCCGGTGCTCATAGGAGAACCCGGCGTTGGCAAGACCGCTATCGCCGAAGGATTGGCTCTGCGAATCATAGAAAAAAAAGTGCCTCGAATTCTATATAATAAAAGAGTGGTGACCATGGATCTAGGCGCCATCGTCGCCGGCACCAAATATCGCGGTCAATTCGAAGAAAGGATGAAAGCGATCATCAACGAATTGATTAAATCAAAAGAGATTATACTTTTTATTGATGAATTGCACACCATCGTTGGAGCCGGAGGAGCATCGGGCTCTCTCGATGCTTCTAATATGTTCAAGCCTGCCTTATCACGTGGAGAGATTCAATGTATTGGGGCCACAACATTGGATGAGTACCGCCAATTTATCGAAAAAGACGGCGCACTCGAGAGAAGATTCCAAAAGGTGATGGTCGATCCTCCTAACCTCATTGAAACCGAGGAGATTGTTAAAGGACTGCAGTCCCGTTACGAAGCGCATCATCGGGTAAGATATACGGATAAATCAATTCAACAAATTATTCATCTTTCAGACCGATATATTACCGATCGTTTTCAGCCGGATAAATCCATCGATGTGCTGGATGAAGCCGGTGCCAGAGTACATCTGGCCAATATCGTCGTCCCTAAAGAAATTACAGACCTTGAAGAAAAAATCAAAAAGACTCGTACGGACAAGGATCAGGTTGTGCGATCACAAAATTTTGAACAAGCCGCCATCCTGAGAGATCGTGAAAAACATCTCGTTCGCAGCCTGGAAGCGGCGAAATCCCGCTGGAACGAAGAACAGGAGACCTCTTTTGCCTCAGTTACCGATGAAGATGTCTCTCAGGTCGTTTCCATGATGACAGGGATACCCGTCACACGCGTTGCCCAATCGGAATCTTCCAAGCTTTTGAATATGCGCGAGCAAGTCAAAAAACGAATTATCGGTCAGGATGTGGTTGTAGACCTCTTGAGCCGCGCTATCAAGAGAACACGTGCAGGACTCAAAGACCCCTATCGCCCCATAGGTTCTTTTATTTTTCTCGGCCCCACCGGGGTAGGTAAAACGCACCTGACCAAAGAACTGGCGAAATACCTGTTCGAAAGCGAAGATGCGCTCATTCGCCTCGACATGTCTGAATTTATGGAAAAATTTTCAGTCTCTCGCCTGATCGGCGCACCTCCGGGCTATGTCGGCTATGAAGAGGGCGGCCAATTAACGGAAAAAGTCAGGAGACACCCCTATTCAGTAGTCCTGTTCGATGAGATTGAAAAAGCGCATCCGGATGTCTTTAATATTCTTTTACAGATTCTCGATGAAGGTCATGTGACGGATTCGCTCGGACGGAAGGTGAACTTTAAGAACACAATTCTGATTTTAACCAGCAATATCGGCGCCCGAAAAATCAACAAAAATATTAATTTCGGTTTTGAAAGCACGTCAAAAGATGAAAAGGCCAATTACGAAACCATGAGAGGCCGGATTATCGAAGAATGCAAAAACCTCTTCAATCCGGAATTTATAAACCGCGTCGATGATATTGTGGTTTTCCGTCAGCTGGATCAACAAGACATGCTGAAAATCGTCGATATTGCCATGGAGGAAATGTTATCAAAGGTTGCCAGTCGCAGTATTGAAATCGAATTAACCAAAACCGCCAAAGAATTTTTGGCTGCAAAAGGGTTTGATCCTGTCTATGGAGCCCGGCCTTTGAAACGGACGATTCAAAAATACATAGAAGATCCTCTTGCAGAAGAAATCCTGAAAGATCGTTTCAGTGACGGCAGTAAAATCCGGATCAAAAAAAGAGGAGATCAACTCGATTTCTCGGAAGCAGCTTCATCGAAATCCAAACCCAAGGGCAAATCGAAAACGCGAAGGATAAAAAACGAAAATTAAAAAAAAAGGCGAGTCGATCGACTCGCCTTTTTTTTTAATACTTTACGATTTTTACCAGTTTTCCTTTCTCAATCCGGTCATTCATCGACAAACCATTCAACAAAATGGTCTTTTCCAGGTGGCTGGCGGCAACCCCCAGGCTGCTCAACACCTCTTTTGCAGAACCGGAACGCCTGCTTGCTCTGATCTGCAAATGGGCAGGTTTGACATTGAGTTTTTGCGGGTCGCTTAATCGCCGAAAACCCCGCATGGTATTGGAAAAAAGCGATTGATATTGTGAAAAACCTTCTTTCCCACTCAATCCATGAATAGTAAATACAGAATTGTCCTTTTGAATAAAATAAGACATAACCTGTAAGAGTTGTTGTTGATCTGTTATTTCTGAAATCAACCGTTCTGCAGGCATCCCGTTGACTGGAACGGACTCTCTGGATAAAACCGTTGCTCCGGTTTGATTGATAAATTCCGATGCCGATTGAGCAGAATTGGCATTTTGCTGAACAGTTAACATGAGTAAAGCATCCTCGGAAGAAGATATCATTTGTACCTGAGATGGAGTATTGTTGACTTTCCAGTTTGATGGCACTGGAACGACAAACTTCATAACGGGATGATAGAAAAAATTCTTTTCAACATATCCCTGCCGCGGGTCTTCACCGAAAACCATGCCATCTAGTTTGCGCAAATACGCCTCTTCCTTGATAACGTATTGTTTTTCAGGTGTTTTTGCTTTCCAGGCCGCAGCTTTTTCGTTTACAGCTTTTACACGGTTGTCCGGATTTGGGTGGGTGGAAAACCATTCAGGTAAACCGTTCCGGCCTGAGGATGGATGGAGCCGCTCCAGAGTCTGAAAAAAATGCGCCATAGCGGTTGCATCATATCCCATCTTTACTGAATACTCTACTCCCAGGTCATCGGCTTGTCGCTCATTATCACGACTAAACTTTAAAAAGAGCAAACCGACTCCGAATTGAGCCATACCGGCATACTCTCTTAATTTTTCCGAGAGCATTGAACCAAGGCCGAGACCGAGATTGGTCAGCGTAGCTCGGCTGTATTGCACCGCACTGTGCCGCGCTGTAATGTGCCCCAGCTCATGTCCCATAATCCCGGCAAGCTCGGCCTCGTTGTTGAGATAGGCCAAAATTCCCCGGGTAAAATAGACAAAACCGCCGGGTACGGCAAACGCATTAACCACAGGGGCATCCAAAACCCGGAATGTGTAAGGTAAATCCGGGCGATGAGTAACAGCAGCCATTCTGCTACCCAAATCCGTAAGGTAGCGATTCAAATCTTCATTCTCATAAATCCCATACGTCTGAATAATTTGAGCATCTGTTTGCTTTCCCAGCGCAATTTCGTCTTGTTTTGACAGTAACATTAATTCCCTGTCACCGGTTACCGGATTTACGGCACAAGACAAGATTAAGCTTATAGAAAAAAATACAAACAATGTAGAAATTGCCATACCCGCTGTTCTTGCTTTCATAACATACCTCTCAGTTGTTGATTATAATTGAACCATTCTTTCGCCCACCGGTTTATAGATATTCGGATTCCGGCTCACATAATCGATTACCAGATCGGAAATCAAATATCCGATTTCTTGAGCAGTCGTCGGCACAAAATTAAAATAATTTTCCGCATGCCCCATCACAAAATCGACAGTTGCGCCGGTGTAACGGGCGTTCGGATCTAAAGGATTATCCAATATTTTTGCAGAGATGATTTGGACGGAATCATTTTCGGTGGTGCGATATCGAAATGTCAAACCCGAAACCTGTAAAATGCCATAAGCATCGCTTACCATCGCCTTTGCATTATGTCTGATCATGGTCAATATCTCTTGCCCACTGCACTCAAAGGTCACAACATGATTGGTAAACGGTAATACTTCATTTATATCTAATTGGGTTAACGGTCCCGTAAACAAACTTTTTCTGATCCCTCCACTGTTCAAGACTGCAAAATCTGCTTCAGTTTGCTTGCGCAATATATCTGTAAGAAAATTACCCAAATCACTCTCTTCGTGTCTGCTTTTAATCAGTTTATCATGTATCCTGCCAATAACAGCACCATAATTATCCTGGACCATTTTATCATATTTTTTGACCAGACTCTGCATCTCCGGATCAGCCGCGTTTACAGAATCAACAAATGTCGGAATCAATTCATAGGTGTATTTGCTGACGCTATCCGCGTTTACCATCACTTCCAGTTTACCCAGGTTCGTGGTTTTTGAGCCGGCTTGAAGAACAAGAATACCGTTGTGCTTTTTTACATCCACTACCCTGGTATGACTATGTCCGCCAATGATAATGTCGACGCCGTGAAGCCCGGTTGCCAGTTCCACATCGCCCTCATGGCCGACATGGGTAAGCAATACGATAAGATCTGTCTTTGAGTCAATCTCATCAATTGCTGCTTGAGCTGTTGAGACTGCATCCCGCACGGTTATCCCTTCCATGTTTTTCCCCAGCACAAGCCGATCCAGTTCCGGTAACAATAATCCGATTACTCCGATTCTCAAACCCGAAACCTCGTAAATATTATAAGGCTTGGGAGCAAGCAAAGAATCGTGATACATGGTGTTCGCTGACAAAACATCAAAGTCGGCCGAATCTAACAGATTGATCAAATTGGCGACTCCCTCATCGAATTCATGATTGCCGATGGCCATGGCATCATACCCAATGAGATTCATCATTTTTACAAACCCTCCCCCTCTGGCTCCTTTAATAGTTATTTTTGACAGAGGGGTACCCGTCATGATATCGCCTGCATCAAGAACCAGAGTCTGGTTTTCCACTCGTTCCCGGTTCATGAAATACTGCAGAGCGACCATGCCGCCGATAAGGGGTTTCTCCTCCCCTTCTATCCATGTGGCGGGGAGAGGCGTATACTGACAATGCATATCGTTGGTATGTAAAATAATCACTCTACCCGAGCGCTGTTTCGCACAAGAGAACAGCAGCGCTATAAACAACAGGGCTAACACTATTCGCTTCATTTTTTATTCTTTCTTTATAATGTGATACAGGACGTTGTTATTAACCGGAATATTGGTTATTTTTATTTTTGATAGAGCAAACCGATGAGGACAACATGGATATTAAAATAAAAAATTTACAAACAATATACCAGGGCTTTTTAACTCTGGAAAAAGCATCTCTGCAATTTGAGAAATTTTCCGGAGAAATGAGCCAAGAGGTGGAGCGATTAAATGTTCGTCGCAAAGATGCTGTCGCTATTCTTCTATATGATTCAAAAAGAAAAAAAGTGATTCTGGTTGAGCAATTTCGTTTCTCGGCGTATACGGCAGCACCGGATCAGGCCTGGATGCTGGAAACAATTGCCGGATCAATTGAAAAAAATGCAAGCATAAAAGAAACCGCCGTCAGAGAGATTGCCGAAGAGAGCGGTTATCACATCCACAAGTCGCAACTCATTGACCTGGGATTATGTTTTTCGAGTCCCGGCACAACATCAGAACGAATTTATCTATATGCGGTAGATATCGCCAACATTCCCAGGACCAGCGCCGGAGGAGGCGTCGAACAGGAGAATGAAGATATACGTCTCCGGGAATTCGATTATGATAAAATTCTTATCCGGTTGCAAAAGCACGAGATACTGGATGCCAAAACCATAATACTATTGCAGTGGCTTGAAAAGATGCTGCTTTGATAAACGCGATTTCTGGCCCCCGTGCCGTTACCAAAGGTTGAATGACTGGCCTTTGATCACTATTCCATAATATCGCGGTCGACGATTTTGCCGGGATGAGTGCCCAACCGGGGCCAAATTTTTCTTCCGGGATAAATACTCGTATGTATACCGAGGCTGACATGATCGGCCAGGATGGCGCCGAGCTTTTGACGTCGGCTATCCACCAGCTTGCCCTTGATCATTGATTTGATATTGTTATCATCATGGCGTTTGTTTGCGGTTATTGAACCGCCACCAATATTGCAGCCTTCACCGATCACACTATCGCCGATATAACTCAAATGGGCGATAGTAGACCCGTTCATGATCAGAGAATTTTTAATTTCCACACCCTGGCCAATGCAGCATTCATCCCCGATTGAGGAGTGTTTTCGCAAGTAACAATTGGGTCCTATAATGCAATTGTCTCCGATAATAACCGGCCCCTCCAGATAAGTTCCCGACTTGATGATGCTTCCTTTACCTATCCTCACCGCTCCATGAAAAACAACATGATCTTCAACTATGCCCTGGTTTTCCATGCCGGTCAACTCTGGCATAAAAAATTCCTGGTGCATGAGTAAATCCCAGGCATAACCTGTAGGCAACCAAAATCCATTGATGGGTAATACTTTAAAAACCCGTTCCTCCATAACCTGCAATATTGCATCGACGATCTCGATTTCACCGCGTTCACTAAAGGAGGTTTTTTCAATTTTGTCAAAAATATCCGGCTGAAACACATAGCACCCGATATTGGCAAGATTTCCGATTGGTTCTTTTGGCTTTTCCACCAGATGTAAAGCCCTGCCCTTTTCATCAACCTCATAAACTCCGTAAAGAGAGGGATTTTCCACCTTTTTTGCCAGGGCACCTTCATCCAGTTCGATTAGACGCTTTAAATCTTCACGGGCAAAAAGATCATCCCCGTTCATTGCCACAAATTTGCCTTTAATGAAGGATTTTGCCTGTAAAATAGCGTCCCCCGTTCCCAATTGTTTTTCCTGCTCCTGATATATCAAATCAATATTTTTATAGCGGTTGCCCAGCATCGATTTAATCATCTCCTGCCGGTAACCGACGATTAAAATCACCTGATCAAAAAGACCTTCCATCTGATCGAGACTGTGCATAATCAATGATCGATTCATAATGGGAAGTAACGGTTTTGGCCGTGTCAGGGTAAGGGGATAGGTCCGCGTACTTTTACCCGCAACCATAAGTACTGCTTGCATATGAAATCCTCTGATTTTTTCCACTTTTATTTAAAGGTGACAGCCACGCCTGTGGCATTCTTTTTGAATAAAACACACATTCGACAAACATCCGGCCAGAGAAAACAAACACACCAATAGCATAAACAGGTTTTTCATCACTTTCCACCTCATTTTCAATGTTCAACTTTTTAATCACGTCGACCCTTCCATTTCTGCGGATAAAATATAGTACAGTATAAAGATATAAAATAGATTGTATTTTGACAATATGATTATTAGTTTATACTAAATTTTTAGTAACAGGACTGAGGACCCCATGCATCACAGAAATTTTGGCAACACAACTCTAACCCCCAGTGAAATCGGTTTTGGTGCCTGGGGCATTGGTGGCCCGGCCATGGCCGGAGACGTACCTATCGGCTGGGGAGAAGTCAATGACGAGGAATCAAAAAAGGCTTTGCAAAAAGCCTTTGATCTGGGTGTCACTTTCTACGACACCGCAGATTTTTATGGTCTGGGCCATTCAGAAAAATTGATCGGAGAGGTGCTCGGCAACAAACGAGACATTATTATTGCCACAAAAGTGGGTCACAAACTATCATCGGACAACTCTATCCTGCTGGACTATAGTAAAAATCATATACTAAAAGCCTGTGAAGCCAGCCTAAAACGATTAAAGCGGGAATGTATAGACTACTATCAGCTGCATTCAGCAAAACTGGAGCACCTCAAAGAGGGTGAATGCATTGATGCACTGGAAACATTACGGCAGGCGGGTAAAATTAAGTATTGGGGTGTTTCCCTGAATACATTCGATCCCTATCCGGAGGGAGAGTATTTGATCGATAATCAATTAGGTGACGGATTCCAGGTTGTATTCAATATCATCAATCAACGCGCTTTTCGCTTTGTCCAGCAAGCTCACCAGGCCGGCTATGGTATTATAGCACGAATGCCCTTGCAGTTCGGCTTGTTAACCGGCAAATTTACAAGAGAGACAAAATTTCCGCAAAATGATCATCGCCACTTTCGCCTGACGCCATCCATCCTCGATACTTCCCTGGACGTTCTGGAAAACGTCTGGCCAATTGCTGAAAAATATTATATTTCCAAAACCAGCCTGAGTCTCGGTTTTATCCTGAGTTTCGAGGAGATTTCCACAGTAATACCTGGAATAAAAACAACCGAACAGGCAATTCAAAACACAAAAGACATTATCAAACTGGACAATAAAGATCAGGGCTATCTCATCGATCTGTATGAAAAAGATATGTTCAAGCTTGTGGATATGATGGAAAAGGAGAAATAAAGATATCGACAACAGACGAGAGCGGAGACCTTATGATTCCATTATTCGATGTACAAAACGGCTTTGCCGGTACGACCAAGGGAGAAATCACGGTCACGCGAAAGGAAAATTGTTTACGGCAGATGGACAAATGCCAAATTGAAAAAAGCCTTGTCAGAATCGCGCCGGACAAACTGGAACTGGATATCGTATATTCAAATCTTAAATTATATGAAACTTGTACCCATACGGATCGCCTTATTCCCTGTCCGATAATGCTCCCCAACACGGCAAATGACATCGGTACCGAGGAACATCAGATCGAACAAGCGCTGGAAAATGGTGCCGGAGCCGCCTGCTTACGCTTTGCCACGGATCATTGGCTACCCGAGGCGTGGGTAGACAAAAAGCTGCTGGACCTTTTAAACCAATATCAATTACCGGCATTCATACAGTCCACCGATTTACCCCTGGAAAAATTCGCGGAATTGGCCGTTCGCTTTCCAAACCTGGCATTTATCTATGCGGAGCCAGGATACCGGGATCAGCGTTTGTTCATACCGCTATTGAAAAATTTTAAAAATATATTCCTCTCTCTGGGAAACCGGTATACCGTTCACGGCGGTATAGAACAGTTGGTGACGCTGGTGGGCCCGCAACAGCTTTTATTCGGCAGTGGTTTGCCAGCCAGCGAACCGATGAGTGCTATTATGCAACTCGTCTATTCGGAAATTGATGACGAGTCTAAACGATTAATCGGAGCCGGTAATCTGAATAATCTTATGAAGAGGATAAGATCATGAATGCGTTGCTGCAAAAAGCAAGAGAAGGAAAACCTCTGGGGATCGATATTATCGATATACATGGTCATATTGGAAGATATGCCTTTGCAATACCGACTTTGAGTGTAAAAAGTATTATCGACTCGATGAACAAACTCGGTATTCAAAAAACGATTTGCAGCCATATGAATTGTATGGGACAAAATGCAGAAAGGGGAAATGAAGAGGTATATAAAGCGATTCAAGCCTATCGCGGCCGCATCGATGGGTATATCTCCATCTATCCTTTCTCCCGCAAGCATGTTGAAACCGTGATGAAAAAATGGTTAAAAGCCGGGTTTGTTGGTATAAAACTTCACAATGCCACTGGTTTGCCTTATAACCACCCCCATCTGGAGCCGGCTTATAAAATCGCGAATCAACACTACCTGCCGATTCTTTTTCATACCTGGGGTGATGAAAATGAATTTAAAGAAATTGAAGAAATTAGCCAAAGTTACCAGAATCTATCCATCCTTATGGCCCATTCCGGCGCCTGTAAAAAAGAAAAATATGCAGAGTTTGCCCTCAAACATCAAAATGTATATCTCGATGTTACCTTTAGCGGTGCACCCATAGGATTGCTGGAATACTTTACGGAAATGATCGGTGCCCACCGCATTGTGTGGGGATCAGACGTCTACTTTTTAAATCAGGCACAGCAGCTCGGCAAAGTGGTTGGCTGCAACCTGTCACAACAAGAGAAATCTCTCATTCTCTATAACAATGCCAGACACCTTCTGGACCGTATCCAACGCTGAGACAGAAAATCAAAATCACCATTATGCCACCGTTTGGAGCCGTAACCATAATAGGGGCTATATGGAAAAAGCCCAGCCCCCGGGCAGCATTTTCAGGTTTGATCGCCGGTTTTACCATAGCAATCATTTTATTCGCTTTAGACCTGAGCGGAAAATTGAATTTTTTAGCTCAAGACACACTGTTTTTCCGTGCAATGGTTGCCTTTTTAACAACAGGCCTTTTTGTCGTGATAATTAGCCTGTTCGATGCGCATCTCCAGAGTGTGGATCAGGAAAAGGGAAATTTTTACCCCAAACACTGGTTCGACAATCCCAATGTCCTGGGACTCATTCTGGCGGTTACGATAGCATTAATGTATATATTGATTACAGTACTGAGTTCATAAAGGTAAATCCGATGGCAAAAGAGGAATATGATTTAAAGATTTGGCTTCCGGGCTCAATTGTCCTTCCGGGGATCGGCTTTTTTACGATAGCAACCCCTCTCTTTACACAACTCGACCATCAAAGCCTCATTCTGGATTTAATTTCCGGTGGATTGTTGATCGCTATCGGGTGTTTAGGACTTTTAATCGGTAGGTCTTCGCAAAACAAGGGACAAAGCGTTGACTCTTGAACAGCTCGGCTGGGATGATTTCTTTGTGCAACAGATTCCTGCAGAGGATTTCGACCTGGTTGGTCGCGTTTGCTCTGAATTTAAAAAAACCTACAAAGTATTATCTGATCAGGGTGAGTTTAAAGCGGTCATCCGGGGGAAATTTTACCATAATACCCGGAATAAAAATCTCCCAGTGGTCGGAGACTGGATTTTAGGTAAAAAAATAAACGATAATCAAATCGTCATTACACATCTCCTCCCGAGAAAAAATAAATTTTCCCGCAAAATTAAAGGACACGGCCTTGAAGAACAGGTTATAGCTGCCAATATAGATTATATTTTTATCGTTTCCGGAATGGATGATGAATTTAATGTGCGCAGAATAGAGAGGTATATCCTCCTGTCGCAAAAGAGCAGTGCCCAACCCGTTCTGGTGTTGAACAAAACGGATATTGGTGACGATATCAGAAGTAAAAGAGCCGCAATCCATGAATCCTTTAAAAATATACCTTCATTATTTATCAGTGCTCTAAAAAATAGAGGGCTCTCGGAGATCAAAAAACTGTTAAAAGATGGCAAAACCGGGGCTCTGTTGGGGTCTTCAGGCGTAGGAAAAAGCACGATTATAAATCGATTGATGAAAAAAAATATCCAAAAAACTGCCGATCATCCGGGAAAATTTAGTCGCGGTACACATATTACCACCCGTCGGGAGCTTTTTCTGTTACCTTACGGTGGAATTTTAATCGACACCCCGGGCATGAGGGAACTTCAGCTTTGGGAGGGAGAAGAGAGTATTCAGACAGCTTTTCATGATATCACAGAACGGGCACAACACTGCCGCTTTAAGGATTGCAGTCATCGAAAAGAGCCCGGTTGTGCGATTAAAAAAGCTATCGCAAACGGAGAACTCGCTCCGGAACGGCTTGATCACTATATAAAGCTGAAAGCGGAAATTGAGGAAACCCAAAAAGCGATTCAGTGGCATTCAAAACCGAAGAGAAAGCGGCGGTAAGTGTATTCATATTTTACCGTTCAGAAGGATAAATCATATAGGAACATATTCGGATAATTTTTGTTATAACTATTGAATATTCCTTTTTTTTGACGTATCTTTGTTGTTTAATTTAAGAAAGCAATGATTGAATCCGGCACCATAATTTCTATAGAGAATGAATTCGCTACGGTCAAGATACACCGTGGTGAAGAGTGTAAGAGTTGTCATCTGTGTGATTCTTTTGGCTCCAACGAGATGAAACTGCTTACCCTTAATGAACCCGGAGCAGGTATTGGTGACATTGTTGATGTTAAAGTAGAACCCGGGAAAGTGATCAAGCACTCGCTTTTAATCTTCATCTTGCCGATTATAGCCATGATGTTCGGTTATTGGATCGGGATAACTCTGGTTCCGGAACCCGGTGGTGAAAAAAGTGGGATAGTGGGGGCTTTTATTGCCTTGCTCCTTGTCTTTCTGATCATCCGGCTCTATAATCGTCACTATTCAAGAAATGAAAAATGTGCTGC